>CAISKG010000024.1 GCA_903885855.1 uncultured Planctomycetaceae bacterium | reverse complement strand
GGCCGAACGGATCGACGCGATCCTCGCGCTCCTCGCCGCCCCGCCCGCGGCCGCGGCGCGCCCGGCCCCGCGGCTCCCCCCCGGGCCCGCCGTACCGCTGGCGGGCCACGCCGGCGTCGTCTCCACGCACGCGCCGGAGGCCTACCGCGCGATGGTGCGGGCGGGGATCGAGGCGGTCCGCGCGGGGGACGTCTTCCAGGTGAACCTCGCCCAGCGGCTCGCGATCGCCGGCGAGATCGACCCCACGGCCCTCCATCTCCGCGCCCGCGCCGTCAACCCCGCCCCCTTCGCGGCGAGCTTCGCCGCCGGCCCGGTGCGGATCACGAGCATGTCGCCGGAGCGGCTCCTCTCCGTGTCGCGCGGCGTCGCCCGGATGCACCCCATCAAGGGGACACGCCGGGTGCTCTCGATCCCGGAGGCCGATCTCTTCGCCGGCGCCGATCTGGAGGCGAGCGCGAAGGACCGGGCGGAGAACGTGATGATCGTGGACCTCGTGCGCAACGACCTCTCGCGCGTCTGCACGGCCGAGAGCGTGCGCGTCGAGGCGCTGTGCCGCGTCGAGCGCTACGCCACCGTGCAGCATCTGGTGTCGATCGTCACCGGCCGCCTCGCGCCCGGCGCCACGGCGCTCGACGCGCTGCTGGCGGCGCTGCCCGGGGGGAGCGTCACCGGCGCCCCCAAACACCGGGCCTGCGAGGTCATCTCGGCGGCGGAGCCGGTGGCCCGCGGCGCCTACTGCGGCTCGATCGGCTGGCTCGGCCTCGACGGCGGCGCCGACTTCAACCTCCTCATCCGCACCTTCGTGGCGGCCGGCGGCACGACCACCTTCGCCGCCGGCGGGGGGATCACGGCGGCGAGCGATCCCGAGGCGGAGCGCGCCGAGAGCCTCCACAAGGCGGAGGGGATGCTGCGCGTGCTGGCGAGCCTCGGCGACCCGCCGACGGCGGCCGGGAGCGGAGCCGACGCATGATCGTCCTCCTCGACAACCGCGACAGCTTCGTCTTCAACCTGGCCCGCTACCTGCGCCTCCTCGGCGCCCCGACGCTCGTGCTCCCCTCCCACGAGATCGGCGTGGACGACCTCGAGCGCCTCCGTCCCGGGGCGATCGTCATCTCCCCCGGCCCCTGCACGCCGCTCGAGGCGGGCTGCTCGCTGGCCGCGGTGCGCGCCTTCCGGGGACGGGTGCCGGTGCTGGGGGTGTGCCTGGGCCACCAGGCGATCGGCGCGGCCCTCGGCGGGCGGATCGTGCGGGCCCGCGAGCCGGTCCATGGCCGCACGAGCGCGGTGCGGCACGACGGCGTCGATCTCTTCGCCGGCATCCCCAGCCCCTTTCCCGCGGCGCGCTACCACTCGCTGGTCATCGAGCGCGATTCGCTCCCCGCGTCGCTCGCCGTGACCGCGGTCGACGACGAGGGGACGATCATGGCGGTGGAGGACCGGGCCGGCGGATTGTGGGGGGTGCAGTTCCACCCCGAATCGATCCTCACCCCCCACGGCTTCGCGCTCCTGGCGAACTTCCTCGACCTCGCCGGCATCCCGCGCGTGCGCGTCCTGCCGGTGATCGAGCCGACCGGCGGGCAGGACGATGCCGACGCCGACGCCGCCGGCCCGGTGGTGACGTTCTGAAGGCTCCGCGACGGAGGGATGGCGATGACGACCGACGAACTCGTGCGGGCGCTCGACCTGGCCGCGGCCGGCGCGTGGCAGGAGGCGCACGGCATCGTGCAGGCCGACGAAGACGATCCCATGGCCGCGTGGATCCACGCCCTGCTCCACAAGATCGAGGGGGACGCGGCCAACGCCCGCTACTGGTACCGCCGCGCCCGCCGGGCGGAGCACGTCGACGACGAGCCGGCGGCGGAGTTCGAGGCGATCCGCGCGGCGCTCGGCGGCTGACCGCCGCGACCGCGGGGCCGCTCAGGCCCGGCGGAAGCCGCCGTTGACGGGGATCACCTGGCCGGTGACGAACGCCGCGTCGGGCGACACGAGCCAGGCGACGGCCGCCGCCACGTCCTCCGGCTCCCCCCAGCGGCCGAGGACGCTCTCGCGCCGGGCGCGCGTCTGCCAGACGTCGCTGGCGTGCTCGCCCCACTTGGTGCGGATCCACCCCGGGGCGACGCAGTTCACGCGCACACGCGGCGCGAGCGAGCGGGCGAGGCTGCGCGTGAAGGCCATCACCGCCCCCTTGGTGGCGGCGAACAGCTCCCCCGAATCCCCCTCCATGCCGGTCTCGGCCTGATCCCAGCCGATCGTCACGATCGACGCCCGCGCGTGCCCCGTCGCCTCGTCCGCGAAGCGGGCCTGCATGCGGCGACCGAAGCCCCGGGCCAGCACCATCGTGGAGACGACGTCGACGTCGACGAGACGGGCGAGCTTCCGCTCGAAGTCCCACCGCGCCGGCTCGCCGGTGAGCACGTCGGCGCCGGCCACGAGCGCCACGCCGTCGAGATCGGGAAGCGCCGCCGCCACCTCGTCGACGAGCCGCGGCAGCCGATCGCGGTCGGCGAGATCGGCGAGGAACCGGCCGGCGAAGGCCCCCCGGGCGTCGAGGAGCGCCGCCACGGCGTCGGCTCCCTCGGGTGCGCGGCCGTGGATCGCCACGCGGGCGCCGTCCGCGGCGGCCCGCAGCGCCACCGCACGACCGATCCCCGAGGTGGCCCCGGTGACGAGGATCGTGCGCCCCGCGAGCGGCCCCGCTCCCACGGCGCTCATGCCGCCGGCTCCGCGGCACCGGCGGGGGCCGCGTCGGCCGGAGGTTCTGCTGCCGGGGGATCGGCAGCCGGAGGATCTGCCACTGGGGGATCTGCCACTGGAGGATCTGCCACTGGGGGATCAGGGGTTTCGGGGGCGGCCGCCGCGGGCTTCGGCTCCGCGGTGCGGCCGTGGACCGGCAGGCGGTAGCAGGCGGCCTCGGTGGCGTTGCGGACCAGGAGCCGGTCGCCGGCGAGGGTCGGGTTGTTCCAGGTCTGGCCGTCGAGGGCCGCGAGCCGGGCCACCTCCCGGTGCCGCTCCGGCGTCGCCTCGACGAGCACCACGTCGCCCGGCTCCGACTGCACCACCAGCAGGTCGCCGACGAGCAGCAGCTGGCCCTGGTCGTAGCGTCCCCCCTTCCAGACGCGCTTCCCGTCGGCGGCCCGAAGGCACTCGAGGATCCCGTCGGAGAGGCCGTAGACGTGGCCCCGGTGGGTGACGACGTTGGTGAACTTGGTCTTGAGCCCGGCGGGATTGCGCCACGCCTCCTCGGTGGTCGCCGTGCCGTCGTCGCCTGTGACGACGTCGAAGGCCGCGGCACCGATGCCGTAGCCCTTGGAGACGAACACCCGCGCCGGGCCGATCACCACCGGCTGCGTGCACGAGGCGTCGGAATTGCTGTGGCCGGGCCAGGGGAACCGCCACAATTCCTCGCGCGAGGCCGGGTCGAAGCCCATCACCCGCGACTCGCCCACCACCACCAGCTGCTCCCGGCCGCCGAGCGTGAGGAGCGTGGGGCTGCAATAGCTGATCTGGTCGTCGCCGGCCGTCCAGCGCCGCTCGCCGCTGGAGCGGTCGTAGGCCACGAGCGTCACCGGACCGTCGTCGCGCGGTCCCCCGCCGGGCACCACGACGACGTCGTCGAGCACCAGCGGCGAGCCCGCGCGCCCCCAGGCGATCGCCTCGGCGTGGGCCGCGGCGTCGATGCCCAGGTCGGCGGGCACGTCCTTCTTCCAGAGGACGCGGCCGGTGGCCCCGTCGATCGCATGCAGCCAGCCGGTGGCCCCGGCCGCGAACACGACCCCGTCGGCGATCGCCGGGGTGGAGCGCGGGCCGATGCCGCCGAGCACGGTCTCGTGGCGGGCCCGCACGGCGACCTGCCACTGCGGCGCGCCGGTGGCGAGATCGAGGCAGGTGACGATCTCCTCGTCGCCACGCTGCTCGAGGGTGACCGCATGCTCGCCCGAGGTGGCGAAGCCGCTCCAGCCCGCCCCGATCGGCCGGCGCCACAGCTCCTGCGGCGGCCGCGCCTTCCAGTCGCCGTCGAGATCGGGCCCGGCGAGCACGCCGGTGCCCGCGGGGCCGAGGAAGCGGGCGAAGTCGTCGGCGGAGGCGGTCCAGGGGGAGGCGGCGGCGGCGGCGCCCGCGGCGACGGCCGGCTCGAGCAGCGCGTCGCGCGGCTTCTGCCACCGGGCGCGGAACCGGGGCACGAGATCGCCGCTGACGCCCTCGATGCGCAGGGCCGC
>CAISKG010000023.1 GCA_903885855.1 uncultured Planctomycetaceae bacterium | reverse complement strand
CTCGAGGTGACGATGGTCGGGCCGCGGATCCGCGTGACGATCAACGGCCGGCTGATCCACGACCTCGACCAGACGACGGTGCCGAGGCTGCGCACCAAGCCGCTCTCGGGGCACGTGGCGCTGCAGAACCACGGCGGCCCGGTGCGCTTCCGCAACCTGCGCCTGCGCCGTGAATCGGCCGGCGACACCGGTCAGGCGGCGCTCGACGCCCAGGCGGCGATCCTCGCGGCCCGGGGCGGCGACATCGGCATCCGCGGCGTGCTGCGCTACGCCCTCGAGGCCGCCGGGCGCGGCGCGGATCCCGGGCGCATCGACGAGGCGCTGCGCTTGGCGCGGGCGATGCAGGTGGTCGATCCCGCCGACCCGCAGCGGGGCAACTTCCGCTGGCGGCTCGGCGACGCGGCCGTGCGCGACGCCAACGCCTGCGAGTTCGCCGGGCAGCTGCTGGCGATGCTGCGCCTCGAGGACGACGGCCGCCTCGTGCCGCGCCCCGGCGGGCCGCGCCTCTCCGCGGAGGGGCGGGCGCTCGTGGACACCATGGCGCGCGAGGCGCTTGCGGCCATCGAGCGGCGCCGCGTCGAGCCGGGCTACACCAACATCGCCCTGCTCCACGCCTGGAACCTGCTGGCCCTCGGAGATCTCGGCGGGCCCGCCACCGCCGCGGCCGGGATCGCCGCCTGGCGGGAATGGCGGGCTTTCACGCTCCGCTGCGGCGTGACCGAGTTCCTCGCTCCCACCTACCTGGGCATCGACCTCGACGCCCTGGCGCTCATCGCCGACCACGCCCCCGACGCCGCCGTGCGCGGCGAGGCGGAGGGGGCGATCGAGTACCTCTGGCAGGGCGCCGCCTGCCACTGGCTCCCGGCGGCGCAGCGCCTCGCCGGCCCGCGCGCCCGCGACGCCGATTGGCTCTTCGGCCGGGGCTACGCCGATCTCCATCTGGCCGACGCCGGCTGGCTCACCCTCCCGCCGCGCCCCGAGGGGGCCGGCTGGCTGCCGGGAGCGCCCCAGGAGGGCCTCCTCCTCTACCGCTCCGCCTGCCGCCGCGAGCCGCCGGGGAGCCTCGCCGACGAGATCCTCGGCACCGCCCCGCGCTTCGTCGTGGAGCGCACCGGCCATCGACCCTGGCAGCGGATCAGCGACTGGGTGGGGAGGACGGCGTCGATCGGCGTCGCCGGCGAGGGACGCGGTGGCGAGGACAAGACCTTCGTCCTCAATCTCCCGCCCCCCGGCTGGTCGCCCGCGGCGGGGCCGTGGCGCGGCGCCAACGTGACGCTCGTCATCGACGGCCACGGCGACCCGTGGGGGCTGCCCCGCCCGCCGGGCGCCGCCGCCCCGCAGGCCGCGCCGCGGCACCTCCGGGCGTACCTCGTGTCGTCGCAGGAGGGGCCGCACGTCACGGCGCTGTGGTTCCTCGATCCGCGCCGGCCGGCCTTCCGCATCGACGAGCCGCCGACGAGCCTCGCCGCCCATCTCCTCCTTCCCGCGGCCTTGGAGGTGTGGGGCGGGGAGGGGATCCTCGCCCCCGGCGCGGCCCTGCCCCCCGACGCGGTCGTCTTCCTCCGCGGCGCCGACTGCGCCGCCGGCGTGCGCTTCCTCGCGCCCGAGGATCCGGATCTGCGCGCCGGCGGGATCGTGCTGGCCGAGGATCCCGGCCGCCCCGACGTGCGCCGGCTCACCGCCCGCTTCGCCGACGGCCCCCCCGACCGCGGCCTGCTTCTGGGCCTCGACGTGGAACTCCTCGAGGGCTGCGACGACGCCGGCTTCGCGCGCTTCCGGGAGGCATTCGCCGCGCGACCGGTGCGCCTCGTCCGCGAGTCGTCGCGGGCCGTCGTCGAAGGAGCGCTCGGGGTGGCGCTCGACCTCGGCGCCGGCCCCGACCGCCCGCGCCGGCTCGCGTTCTCGCCGCGGCTCCCGGAGGGGGCGCTGCTCCTCCTCGAGGGGCGCGAGATCGGCCGCGACGCGCTCGAGCCCCCCGAACCGCGCTGACCTTCCCCGGGCACGGGTGCCCGGCGTCCTCACGCCGCGTGCCGCCGGCCGTCGCCGCGCACGAGCAGATCCGCCCCCTGGCGGCGGTACCAGGCGAAGCGCTTCTCCACCGCCGCCATGAGCGGCCCGGCCGCGTGGCGGTAGGGGCCCAGATCGCGCGCCGGCCGGGGGCCGACGTTCCGCCGGGCGAGGCCGGCGGCGGGGACGTCGAATCCCCATTCGCGCCCCACGGCGGCCAGGGCCGCGTCGAGATCGGCGAAGTCGAGGAGCCGCGTCCAGGGCCACATGGCGCCGCCGACGTCGAAGAAGTTCTCGTACTTGGGCAGCTCGCCGCGCACCACCGCCCGGTTGAGGAACACGGGGAACGAGCCGCTCCGCGCCGCGCGGATGAGGGTCGAGTCGGGCTCGGCGGCGAAGGGATAGTCGCGCCAGTACTCGAACAGCGACACGAGCATCTCGAACGGCTCGCGCACCACGCCGATCACGCGCCACGGCCGGGCCGGGCCGACGGAGCCGGCGATCGCCCCGCAGCGCGCCAGCGCCGCGCGCCCCACGCGCCCCAGGAAGCGGCCCCCGGCAGGCAGGGCGCCCAGGCGCAGGAGCGACTCCCGCACCGGCAGGTGGCTGACCGGATGGACCGGATCGGGCTCGACGAACGCCGCGTCGGGGAAGGCGCCCCGGAACCACTCCACCAGCGCGTGGCCGGCGGTCTTGGGGTAGTGCGCGAAGGCGATCCCGGCGGCGCGGCTGTGGAGCACGGCAAATCCTCCTCGGGATGCGGGCGCCGTCGGCGCCGGCACCACGGAGGAGGATCGACCGGCGCGCCCCGGCGCCTTGGAGGATTCGTCACGATCTTGCCGGGCTTGCCGGCCTTGCCCCGCCATCCGCCGGGGACGGAGTCAGAGCAGCTCCTTGGGCACCTCGCCCCCGGGCACGAGCTGCGTCGGCCGGCCGGTGAGATCGACGATCGTGTCCTCGATCGAGAGGCCCATGGCGTGGTAGACGATCGCGCAGAAGTCCTCCACGCCGATCTTCCGCGACGTCGGGTGCTCGGCCTTGTCGTTGGTGCTGCCGATCACCTGGCCGTGGCGGTAGCCGCCGCCGGCCAGGAGGATGCTCTGCGCCTGCGGCCAGTGGTCGCGGCCGGCGTCCTTGTTGATCTTGGGCGTGTGGCCGAATTCGCCCGCCACCACCACCAGCGTGTCGTCGAGCAGGCCGCGGTCGGCGAGATCGGCGATCAGCGTGCCCACCGCCGCGTCGTGGCGCGGGAGTTTGTCCTTGAGCGCCGGGCCGATGTTGCCATGGTCGTCGAAGTAGCCGGTGTTGAGCGAGACGTAGCGCACCCCCGCCTCCACCAGCCGCCGGGCCAGGAGCGCCTGCTCCCCCCAGCCGGGCCCGTAGCGGTCGCGGAGGGCCTGCGGCTCCTCCGAGACGTCGAAGGCCTGGCGCACCCGGCCGGAGAGGACGAGGTCCATCGCCTGCTGCTCGGCCCGGTCCATCTGGTCGAACGACCGCTCCCGGTCGACGCGGCGCTTGAGATCGTCGAGCTGGCCACGCAGCGACACCCGGTCGATGAGACGCCGCTCGGAGAGCCCGTCGGCGAGGGCGAAGCTCTTGGCGTCGCTCGTCGGCAGGCTGCCCGCCTCGTTGCCGTAGCTGAAGGATCCGCACTGGAGGGGATTGTGGTTCACCCCCAGCCAGGCGGCGCCGTGGAAGCCGAAGCCGCCGTCGTTCATGTTCACCGCCGCGAGCGCCCCCGGCACCTTCGGCCCGAGGAGGTGCGAGGCCACCGCCCCCATCGACGGGTAGCGCGGCTTGCGGTCGTTGCCGTTGGCGCCGGTGCGGCCGGTGAGCATCCAGTGGGCCGCCGCCCAGTGGTCGCCGTTGCCGTGGGAGAAGCTGCGGATCACCGTGCACTTGTCCATCACCCGGGCATGGGCCGGAAGCAGCTCGCAGATGTCGAGGCCGGGGAGATTGGTGCCGATCGGCTGGAAGGGCCCGCGGAACTCCGCCGGCGCGTCCGGCTTCATGTCGAAGGTGTCCAGCTGCGAGGGGCCGCCATGCATCCAGACGAGGATCACGCTCTTGCGGGAGCGGGCCCCGGGCTGGACGAGCCCGGCCGTCTCGGCGCGCAGCAGATCGGCCAGCGACAGCCCGAAGGTGCCGATCGACCCGATCTGGATCGCCCGGCGGCGCGAGATCCGGTCGCACATCCCGCGCGAGCCCGTGGAATGGCCGAGGATGGAGAGCATGGCGGGACTCCTGTCTGGGCTGGCTCAGGGCGGCCACGGGGCGGCGGTGGCGGGAGGATCGCGGGGCGGTCTCACGCCATGAAAACACTACGTCCGCCGGTGGCCCCTGGAAAAAAAAGGCCTCCGCCGCCCCTCAAATCTACCGCAGGGCCCGTGCCTTGCCACGCCCATCCGGGGTCGCCGCCCATGCGGCACCTGCCTGCCGGCGGACGACTTTGGTGCCGCGGTGGCGGGAAGATGCCAGGAATCGGTGCCGATCGCGGTCGATCCCGAACCCCGGGAACGGTCCTCCGATCCCCTCGTCACGGAGCCAGGTAGGCGATCGGCTCGGCGGGCACCAGCGCGTCGCCGATGTCGCCGGAGCGCTCGAAGGCCTGCTCGCCTTCGAGGGCCACCGCGCGGATGCCCGAGCCCGGCGCGAAATCGATCGTCTTCAGGTCGAGGCCGACGACGTAGGGGCTCAAGGCGCTCTCGAAGTAATAGACGCGCCGGCCGTGGTCGAGCACCGTCCGCCAGTAGGTGGGCGCGATGTTGGGATGGAGGGGATCGGGAGCGCCCCAGGGGACCGAGACGTTCCGCATCACGCTCATCACGCCGGCGACCTGCTTGCGGGGATCCTCCTCCGCGGTACCGAGGCGCTTGAGGTAGTAGCTTGCGCGCACGAAGCGGTCCTCCGATTGGTGCGAACCGGGGAGCATCTTCGCGCCGTCCATCCGCTCCCAGTACCGGTTGAGCGCGAGCTGCTGCTCGAAGACCGGGCTGTTGGTCATCACCTGGAAGGCCCGGTCGTGGTGGATCACCGGCTTGCCGGCGATGTACTCGATGATCGCCGAGTCGCCGCCGGCGTCGGTGACCGAGAGGTGGATCGTCGGATGGCCGGCGCCGCCGGGACCGAAGTTCGAGGGGACGATCCAGAGCGGATCCTTCTCGAACTCCGCCACCACCTCCGCCACCGTCGCGTGGCGGCTCACGACGTAGGGAACCCAGGCCCCCATCGAGATCTTCGGCTTGGGCGGCGAGGGCTCCTTGCCGAAGTCGGCCTCGGCCAGATAGAGGAGGTTCGCCCCCAGCCCCTTCTCGTTGAGGCCGTCGAACGCGCCGTCGATCGGTCCGCCCGGGGTCATCGATCCGGCGGCGACGACGGCGCCGTAGCGGCTCTCCCACTCGAGGCCCCCGGCGATGCCGACGTTCCTCGTGCCGCGCGGCAGCACGTAAAAGTGCGTGTTGAAGTCGTAGGGCCAGTCCATCGACCGGCCGGTGATCACGCTGCCGTCGGCCCCCAGCCAGGTGGCCCGCGAGCAGGCGGAGACGGCGGAGGCCCACCCGGCCGCCGCCACGGCGGCGACGAGGATCGATGCGACGACGGATCGGACGGTCATGGACGACTCCTCCTGGGGGTGCGCGGTGCCCGTGCGGCGCCGGCACCGGGTACCCATCCTACCGGCCGATCACGCCCGCCGCCCCGTCGGTGCGGCGCGGGCGCCTACGGCGCGGCCGCGGTCGGAAACTCGAAGCCGTGGCGCTCGAGGACCGCCCGGCCGCGCGGCGAGAGGAGGAAGTCGCGGAAGGCGACCGTGGCCTCCCGGTCGATGGCCCGGGCGAGGATCACGCCGCCGTGGCGGATGGGCGGATGGGCGTCGGCCGGGAACGTCCAATGGCGCCCCGTCTCGGAGAGTTTCCGGCCCCTGGCCAGCGCCAGGGGAAGGATGCCGGCCTCGGCGGCGCCGCTCTCCACGTACTGCGCCGCCTGCGCGGCGCTCGTCCCCACGGCGAGCTTCGGCTCGAGCTCCGCCAGCAGGCCGAGGGCCTCGAGCGCGGCCCGGCCGGCGCGGCCGTAGGGGGCATGCCGGGGATGGGCGATCGCCACGCGGCGGACGCCCCCGTCACGGAGCACCCCGGCCCCCTTGCCCGCGACGTCGAGCGGCGATTCGTTCCGCACCCAGACGACGACCCGCCCCTGCCCCGTCTCGAAGACATCCTCCGCGGCGGCCAGGCCCGCCGCGGCGAGGTCGTGGGCGAGATCGACGTCGGCGCTGAGGAACAGGTCGGCCTCGAGGCCCGATCGCAACTGCTCCACGAGCGTCCCGGAGGCGCCGAAGGTGGGGAGCAGGTCGACGTTGGGGAAATCCTGCTGGAAGGCGTCGGCCAGCGCGTCGAGGCAGGAACGCAGATCGGAGGCCGTGGCGACGCGGATGCGCGTCGCCGGCGCCACCAACCGGGGCGGCTTGGCCGGCGGCACGCAGCCGGCCGCGGCCGGGAGCAGGCAGGCCAGCATCAGGCAGGCCTGGAGCAGGCCGGCTGTCACCAGAGCGGCCGGCAGCGCCGCGGCGCGGCGCGGGATGAGGGGGCGAGGGGGCATGGCCCCCATGGTAGCGTCCCGCCGGGCCGCT
>CAISKG010000022.1 GCA_903885855.1 uncultured Planctomycetaceae bacterium | reverse complement strand
TGATGGGCACACCCGTCCACTTGCTCACCACCTCGGCGATGTCGTCGGCATCCACCTCCTCCTTCAGCATCCGCTGGGCCTGCTGCAACTCGTCGAGGTGGTCGGTGGCCTCGGTGATGCGGCGCTCGAGCTCGGGGATGCGGCCGTAGCGGATCTCTGCGGCGACGGCGAGGTCGGTTTCGCGTTCCACCTGCGTGCGCAGTTGCTCGAGCTCTTCCTTCAGCGAGCGGATGGCATCGATGGCCTGCTTCTCGTTTTCCCAGTGCTGCTTCATCTCGTGCACCTGGGTGTTCAGTAACGCCAGTTCGTCGACCAGTGCGTCGAGCCGCTCGAGGCTGCGCTCGTCGGTCTCCTTCTCGAGGGCCACCTGCTCGATCTCGAGCTGGAAGATGCGCCGCTGCACGATGTCGATCTCGGTGGGCAGGCTGTCGATCTCGATGCGCAACTTGCTGGCCGCCTCGTCGACGAGGTCGATGGCCTTGTCGGGGAGGAAGCGGTCGGCGATGTAGCGGTGGCTCATCTCCGCCGCGGCCACGAGGGCCGAATCCTTGATCTTCACCCCCTTGTGGTGGGCCTCGTACCGCGGCTTGAGGCCGCGGAGGATGGCGATCGTGTCCTCCACGCTCGGCTCGCCGACCGTCACCGGCTGGAAGCGGCGCTCGAGCGCGGCGTCCTTCTCGACATGCTTGCGGTACTCGTCGAGCGTGGTGGCGCCGATGCAGCGCAGCTCGCCCCGCGCCAGCGCCGGCTTGAGGAGATTCGCGGCGTCGGAGCCCCCCTCGGCCGCCCCGGCGCCGATCATCGTGTGCAGCTCGTCGATGAACAGGATCACCCCGCCCGCCGAGGCCTCCACCTCGCGGAGGATCGCCTTGAGGCGGTCCTCGAACTCCCCCCGGTACTTCGTGCCGGCGATCAGGGCCCCCAGATCGAGCGCGATCACGCGCTTGTTGCGCAGCGTCTCGGGGACGTCCGACTGCACGATCCGCAGCGCCAGCCCCTCGGCGATCGCCGTCTTCCCGACCCCCGGCTCGCCGATCAGGACCGGATTGTTCTTCGTGCGGCGCGAGAGCACCTGGATGACGCGGCGGATCTCGGCGTCGCGGCCGATCACCGGATCGAGCTTGCCCTGGCTGGCCCGCTTCACCAGATCGATGCCGTACTTCTCCAGCGCCTGGAACTTGTCCTCCGGATTCTGGTCGGTGACGCGCGAGCTGCCACGCACCGCCTGCAGCCCCGCCAGCAGCTGGCGCTCGTCGACGGCGGCCAGCTTGAGGACGTTCTTGGCCTTCGACGGCGTCTTCACGATCCCCAGGAGCAGGTGGTCGGTGGAGACGAACTCGTCCTTCATGGCGTCGGCCTCGGCCGTCGCCGCCTCGAAGACCTTGATCAGCTCCTGGTCGGGCTGCGGCTGCGCTCCGCCCGACACCTTGGGGAAGTGCGACAGCTCCGCCTCGATGATCCGCTCGAGGTGGCCGCGGTCGACGCCGATCTTCTCCAAAAGCGGCCGCACGATCCCCTCGTGCTCCGCCACGAGCGCCTGCAGGAGGTGCACCGGCGTGGCCTGCGGGTTGCCACGGGAGGCGGCCAGCTCGAGGGCACGCTGCACCGCCTCCTGGGCCTTGATCGTGAACTTCTCGAAGCGGAAGGGCATGGCTGGCCACCCGTGCAGAAAAAAAGCGGAGAGACGGCGACAGCCCCCGTCTCCCCGCCAGTGATCGCTCGATCCCCCGCGCCGGGCCGGCGGCTGTCACCGCGCCCGACCGCGCCGGCGCCCCACCAGGGTCAGCCGTCCTTCTTGACCTCGAACTCGGCGTCGATCGTGTCGTCGGCGGCGGGCTTCGGGCCGGCCGCGGCGGCACCGGGCTCGGCCCCCGTGCCCCCGCGCGCCGCGGTGGCCTCGTAGAGCACCTTCGTTAGCGCGTGGGCCGCCTGCTCGAGGGCGTCGTGGGCGGAGGTGATCGCGTCCACGTCCTCCCCCTTGGCGGCCTCGCGGGCCTTCGTCACCGCCGCCTCCAGGGGCGCCTTGTCGGAGGCGGAGAGTTTCTCGCCGTTCTCCTTGATCAGCTTCTCGGTCTGGAAGCACAGCGCTTCGGCGCGGTTGCGGGCCTCGGCCAGCCGCTGCTTGCGCTTGTACTCCTCGGCGTTGACCTCGGCGTCCTTCCGCATCCGCTCGATCTCGGCCTCGTTGA
>CAISKG010000021.1 GCA_903885855.1 uncultured Planctomycetaceae bacterium | reverse complement strand
TCGGCCCTGTTCCCGGGCCTCCCATCTTCCCCAGGCGTCACAATCATGCGCGCAGCCAGCCTCCGTCCGTTGTTCCGCCGGCTTGGCCTCCCCTCGGCCGCCGTCCTGGCGCTGGCGGCCGCCGCTGCCGCCGACGACGCCCCGCGCCACTTCGAGGACCTCGCCGCGCGCGCGGTCGGTGCCACCGGGGCGTTCCGGCCGGCGGGCGACGCGGCGCTCGACGCCGCCGCCGCCAACCTGCGCGCGGCCCTCGCGCCCCTCGACGCCCTCCTGAACCGCAGCAAGAGCGGGGCGGACTGGCGCGAGTACCTCGACTGGCCGAAGCTCGTCGCCCAGGGGGCGTCGGGCCAGGCCGCCGACCCCAAGGTGCTCCGCGACCTCGAGAAGCGGCTCTCGGCCACCGAGACGGGGCTCGAGATGCCCGACTTCGTCCGGGTGCGGAAGGCGGTGGAACGCTACGCCGAGCTGGCCGACACCGCCCGCGGCGACGGCGCCCAGCACTACGCCGACCGGCTCGGCAAGGTGTCGGGGGCGCTGCTGTCCGCCGGCGCCACCGGGCAGGCCGACGCCCTCTCCGGCCTGCCGGCGCTCCTCGATCACCTCACGGCGTCGGGCCAGGCCTCCGATCTGGTGAGCGCCGTGCGCGGCGCGGCCGCGCGGCCCAACATCCACCTCGAGGTGGCCGAGTCGCTCCTGGCGCCGGCGGTCGACCGGCCGGTCGACCAGGTGCAGCCGGTGGACGACGTCGTCCTCGGGACGCGCGTCCGCGGCAGCGGCCGGACCACCGGGAACGTCCGTCTCGACTTCGTGCCCGGGCAGGACCGGGCGATCTTCGACATCCTCCTGGCCGCCACCAACGTCTCCCACACGCGCGGCACCCAGGGGCCGGTCACGGTCCACACCCGCGGCATCACGTCGCTCGACGCCCGCCGGCGCATCTTCCTCGACGAGAACGACGTCACCTCCGCCCCGGTGGAGGTCTCGGCCGACACGTCGACCACCGTCACCGGCCTGGGCATCAGCGCCCCGATCGGAAAGCGCATCATCCGCCGGATCGCCAACCGCAAGATCGCCGAGTCGAAGCCGAAGGCCGAGGCGGAGGCCGAACGCAAGGCCCGAGGCAAGCTCCGCGGCCAGTTCACCCAGGAGACCGAGCCGGCCATCGGCCAGATGCGGCAGCAGTTCCGCGACCGGGTGCGTGGCCCCCTCGAGACACAGGGGCTCTACCCGGAATCCCTCTCCATGCACACCACCGACCGCGACCTGCGGATCGTGGCCCGCAAGTCGGTCGGCAACCAGCTGGCCGCCTTCTCCGCGCCCCCCGCGGGCGCGGCCGACAACGTGATCACCGCACGCGTCCACGAGACCGCGGTCAACAACGTCCTCGAGCAGAAGCTCGGCGGCCGGATCCTCACCCAGGACGACGTCGCCCGTCTCGCCAAGCAGCGCAACGTGGCGATGCCGGAATCGCTCGGCAGCGACCCGGACGGCGAGCAGAAGACCTGGCAGATCACCTTCACGAAATACCGCCCCGTCACGGTCTCCACCGACGACGGGCGGGTGAAGGTCACGGTCCGCGGCGACAAGTTCGTCTCCGGCGACCGGTCGTTCCCGGGCATGGACATCGCCGCCACCTACGCCTTCGGCCGTGGGCCCAACGGGCCGGTGCTCGTGCGGGAGGGGAACGTGCAGATCAACCCGCCGGGCTTCAAGAGCGGCGACCGCAAGCTCACCCTCCAGGAGACGTCGCTGCGCCGCATCCTGCAGAAGCGCTTCGACAAGGTCTTCAAGGAGTTGGTGGAGATCGAGCCGCTGCCGCTCGAAGGGGAGCTCGCCTCCGCCGGGCCGCTGCCGATGAACGAGCTCACCGCCCGCAAGGACGGCTGGGTGGTCGCCGGCTGGCGGAAGCGCGACGCCGCCGCCTTCGTGCCCGCCGAGGTGGTCCTCTCCGAGCGCTTCGTGGAAGCCACCCGCGCGACCGGCGAGGGGATCGTCCGCCGCGTCGCGGCCAAGGTCGCCGAGCGCATCGACACCGCCGCCGACTGACGGCGTGGGAAGCGCCACGGGGCATCGACGCGGGCTTTCGCGCAGGCAGCCCCATCCGACCGCGGAGCCCCTCCGGCGCTCGCTTCCCGGGGGGCCTTCAGCGCTGACTTAGGGCTTCAACCGCCGGAGCAGCCGCTCGAGCAGCCGGTGCCGCAGGAGGAGGGGCCGCTGGCGGTCCGCGCCAGGCCGACGCACTCCCCGGCACAGCCGCACTCGCTGCAGGTGCAGGCGGCGGCCGAGCAGTCGCTCGCACAGCCGCCGCAGTCGCAGCAGCCGCGGTTGTAGGTCCACACGCCCCAGGCCGCCGGGACGATCGACAGGGCACCGATGAGCAGAAGGGCCTTCATGGGACGGTCTCCGGGGCGGGCGGAAGGGATGCGGGCCGCGCGGGCCCCACGACGGAAATGCTAGGAGCCTGGCCGCCCGTGGTCAACGCGCGGGCGTGCCGTGCCGCCGCCGTCCTCCCATCGCGCCCGGGGGCGCCGAGGCCCCGGACCGGCGGCGGAGACAGGCGCGGCGCCGGCTACCGCGCCGGCTGCGGATCCGCGTCCGGGGCCGGCGCCGCCTTCTCCAGCGGCCGCACCCACACCGAGCGGAACTGCAGCGGATTGCCATGGTCCTGCAGCGAGAAGGGGAGGGCGTCGGCGTGCGGCTCGTAGCGCGGCGGGTCGGCCCAGCTGGTGGTGCCGAGGATCACGGTGTCGGAGTGGATCGCCACGCCGTTGTGGACGACGCTCACGCGCCCCGGCTTCTCGAGCGTGCCGTCGGCGGCGAAGCGGGGGCGCGTGAAGAGGATGTCGTAGGTCTGCCATTCGCCCGGCGCGCGGCAGGCGTTCACCGCCGGAGGCTGCTGCTTGTAGAGCGCGCCGCACTGGCCGTCGGGGTAGGTGAGCGGCCCGTCGGTGCCGTCCTCGAAGGAATCGAGGAGCTGGATCTCGTACTTCCCCATCAGGTACACGCCCGAATTGCCCCGCCCCTGTCCCGCGCCCGTGGCCGGCGCGGGCGTGCGGAACTCCACGTGCACCTGGCAGTCGCCGAAGCCCTGCTTGGTGGTGATCGAGCCGCCGCCGACGGTGGCGATGCCGTCGGCCACCTTCCAGTTGCCGGCGCCGTCCCAGGCGCCGAGGTCGGTGCCGTCGAAGAGCACCACGGCGTCGGCCGGCACCGGTGCCGGGTGCTCGGGGGCCGGCCCCGGATCGACGACGCGCGGCCGCGGCCAGGCGATCGCCGCCTTCCACTCGCCCGTCGGGAACTTGCGCCCCACGAGGTACGCGCGCCGGGAGCGGATCGATTCCGTGATCGCCCGCGCCCGCGCCTCCGCGACGCCCACCGGCGGCCCGTCGGCGATCCCGGGGCGCAGATGGCCGGCGGCGGAGAGGTAGGCGTCACGGAGGACGCGCATGCGCTCCGTCGCCTCCGGCAGGAAGCCGGCCAGCGACGCGGGGGACTCCTCCGCGGCCGTCGCCTCGTCGCCGAGGGCACCGATCACGGCCCGGGCGATGGCCCACTGGCCCGCCTCGTCGGGATGGACGGCGTCCGGGAGGAAGGTGTACGCCGGATCCTCCGCGCGCTTGGCGTCGAGGATCGCCCGCATCGGCCCGTGGACGTCGATCACGGTCCAGCCGTCGGCCCGCTTGGAGAGCAGCCACTCGGCGTACCTGCCGAGCACCGCGTCGTAGTCGACGTCGCCGGCGGGATGCTTCTCCCCCGGGCGGCCGTCGTACACCGGCGGCGTGAGGTGGATGATCCGCGCGCCGCGGCGCTCCACCTCGGCGTGGAGCCTCTCCATGCCGTCGCGGTAGGCGGCGAAGCGCTCGGCGTCGAAGGGGAGGTAGATCCCGCAGTTCATCCCGTAGCAGGCGATCACCAGATCGGGCCGCACGACGGAGAGGACGCGGGCCAGCCGCTCGTGGACGTCGGGCCGGGGGAACTGCCCCCCGGCGTGGCCGTCCTCCGAGAGCCCCGAGCAGGTCTCGCTCGGGAGTCCGACGGCGATCAGGTCGGCCTCGAGCCCCTGGGATTCCATCCAGGCCGAGACGGCCGCGGCCCAGCGGCCGTCGTAGGTGATGCTGTCGCCGAGGATGCAGATCCGCGTGGCGGCGGCGAGGAGCTCGCGCGGCGAGGCGGCCGCGGTCGCCGGCGCGGGATCGGCGGCGGGCGCCGGCTCGGCGCCGCACGCCGGCAGTGACGCCGCGGCCGCGACGACCAGGGCCGGGGCGAGGATGCGCATGAAGCCGCACGGCGAAGCGTTCATCGACGGAATCCCCCTCGTGGCTCGGCCGTCCCTCCCCGGGGACGGTCGTACGGTCGCACGCCCGGGCGGCGCCTGCCCGGGCCGGGCAGACGCCGCCGGGGGTGCCTCGGACATCACCTCGCCTCGGGAGTCGCCCCCTCGCGGATCGCGAAGAGGTGGCTCTTGTTGGCGATGTAGAGCGTGTCGCCGGCGACGATCGGCGTCGAGTAGACGCTGTTGCCCATGTTGACCTCGGCGATCAGGTTCTTCTCCGCCGAGAGCTCGAAGATGGAGATGTCGCCGTCCTCGTCGCCGACGTAGATCTTGCCGTCGGCGATGAGGGGCGAGCCCCAGCTGGCGGCGAGCATGTCGTGCGTCCAGTGGGGCTTGCCCGTCTTGGCGTCGACGCAGTGCACCAGGCCGCTGAAATCGGGGATCACGAGGAGGCCGTCCTTGATCGCCACGGTGCCGCAGGTGCGGTGCATCGTCTCCTCGAAGTCGAGCTTGCCGTTGCCGCTGGAGTCGAAGCCGGGGTAATGCCAGACGGCGGCGGAATTGGGATTCGGCCGGGCCACCTCCCCCTGCTCCTTGATCACCGCCTGGTTGCGGCGGTGGGGCAGCGGCGTGGTGGGGGCGTCGAGGCTGACGGCGATCTCGGCGCTGGTGTCGCCGCGCTTCGTCGGGTCGATGCACCACAGGTGCCCCACCCCCTCGCCGTGCTCCGGGTCCTCGCCCACCGCCACGTACACCATCCCCTCCCAGACCACCGGCGTGCCGATGATGTGGTTGCGGTCGGCACGCCCGCCGAGGACGTACTTCGACTCCTTCGGGTTGGCGTCGAACTGCCAGAGGAGCTTGGCCTTGCCGTTCTCACCGCGGGCGTCGAATCCGTACACCCAGCCGTCGCCGCCGCCGAAGATGACCTGCGGCACGCCGTCGATCTCGGCGTAGGCCGGGCTCGACCACTGGCCGTGGAGGACGTTGGCGCCGGGCGTGCCGTCGGCCCACAGCACCTTGCCGTCGCGCTTGTCGACGCAGAGGAAGCTGGGGGCGGCGGCGTTGGGGAGGTTGATGTGCCCCTCGTCGACGCCGTTGCTGGTGTTGACGAACAGCAGGTCGCCCACCGCCGTCACGCTGCAGGAGCACATGTTGTGCTGGGAGACGCCGAGCTCCTTCATCATGTCGAGCACCCAGACGGTGTCGGCCTCGTCGGAGGAGGCGACCTTCTCGCCGGTGAAGGGGCCGTCGTTCTCGCCGTCGCGGAAGCCCTCGGTGTCGAGGCACTTCACCTCGCCGCGGCTGCTCACGTACCAGAGGCGATCTCCCTCGACGTAGGGCGAGCAGCAGATCCCCTGCAGCGGCCAGTCGTGGACGCGGCCGGTGGGGAGCTTCTCGCTCGAGTCCTGCCAGAGGAAGCCGCCGTCGTTGGTGTTGAAGGCCAGCAGGCAGCCGAGGTCGACGCTCGAGGGATAGCGCTCGAGCCAGCCCTTGCCGTTGTTGGTGCCGACGAAGGCCTTGCCGCCGGCGATCACGGGATTGCCGTAGGTCTGGCTGCCGAGCTGCGCCACCCAGGCGACGTTGCGGCTCGTCTCCGGCTTCCAGGCGCCGGTCTTGGCGTCGAATTGCCCCGGATCCCAGTCGGTCGGGAGCGGGCCGGCGTCGGGGGTGTTGTTGCGCGCGGGGGAGCCGCCCCATTGGTTCCAGTCGCCCTGCTCGGCGGGGGACTGGTGCGCCACGGCGGCCAGCGCCACGACCGCGGCGGTCGCGAGGCGCAGGAGGCGGGGGGAGGGCGCCGGGCGGGGGGGAGCTGTGGGGTGGATCATGGCGTGGTCCCTGGGGTGAGGGGCGTGACCGACACGTTGTCGATGAAGATCTCGGAGTCCTTCGACTGGCCGAAGAAGCCGGGGCTCCCCTGGCGGTTGCCGTCGGCATGGGTGGCCTCGATCGTCCACTCCGCCGGCTCCGGCTCGCCGCGGGGCCATACCTTGCCGCGCAGGAGCGCTCCGTCGGGGGTGGCCCGGGCCTCGAGCACGAGCGTGTACCAGGTCCCCGCCTCCCAGGCGAAGGGCACGGTCTTGGAGAAATGGGTCGCCACCTGGGGCGGCCAGGTGCGCAGCTGCAACTGCTGCGCGGCCCCCATGAGGTCGAGCGTGTAACGCTGCGCGATCAGCCCCATGTCGGGCAGCCGCGCCTTCTCCAGGGCCGCCGGGGTGCCGAAGGCCTTGGCGAAGGCGTCGGCGTCGCTTGCGGCGCCGGCGGTCGCGGTCGCGGGATCACCGGGCTTCCCCACGCCGCTCTCGGCGGCGCGGAAGTCGGCCTGGATGCGGTAGTCGTGGAGGTCGATGGGGCCCATCCAACCCTGCGAGCGCGTCCCCTTGGGGATCGTGGTGATCTTCACCAGTGCCTTGCTCCCGTCGATCTCGCGGACGACGTAGCGGTAGCGCATCCCGATCCAGGGCAGGGGGGGCTCCCCCTTCACGACGCCCGTCTTGGCATCCTTCTCCAGCGCGATCTCCTCGAAGTCGAAGGTCCATGGCAGCGGGGGCATCGAACGGATCCGCGCCTTGCCGGCGAGTGTGCCGACGGTCGCCGTGACGATCGCCGCGGCGTGCTTGCCGGCCGGTGCCCGGTAGCTCCCGTCGGCCGACACCTCCCCCGCCGTGGCCTTGAACTCGGCCGGCGCTTCCTTGACGAAGCGCCCCGCGGCGTCGAACAGCCGGGCGCGGAGCTTCACGCTCGCGCCGGCGGCGATCTGGGTCTCCGCCGGCACCACCTGCACCCAGGCCGGCTCGCCGGCCGGCGCGGAGGTGGCCGCGGCGACCCGTGCCGAGGCGGTGTCGGAGGCGCCCTCCGCGGCCGCGCCACCGCCGGCGCCGATGCAGATCAGCCGCTCCCCGGTCGTGAGGTAGATCCTCCCGCCGCAGGCGATGGGCGAGGCGGTCACCTCGTCCTGTTCGGGGAGGCGCATGCGGTTGACGAACTTGAGGCCGGACGCGGTCGGCTCGAGGACGTGCCAGCCGCCGGTGGAGCAGACGTAGATCTTGCCGTCGGCCACCAGCGGGCTGCCGCGGACGATGGTCCCCAGGAGCTTCTGCGGCTTGCCCACCGCCTCGCCGGTGGCCTTGTCGAAGACGTACACCTTCGCGCCGTCGTCGACGAAATAGATCCGCTCGCCGATGATCACCGGCATCGCGCGGCCGTCCATCACGGCCTTGTTCTGCCACTTCACCGCCACCGCGGTGATGTCGGTGTTGGGGGGGGGCGGCCCGGGAGGGCCCGGCGGCGGCGCGGCGCCGGCCGCGGGGGGCTTCGGCGGCGGGGGCACGGCGGTGGCGTCGAAGGCGGTCGCCGAGCCCATCGTCGTGTTGTCGAGGTTCTCCTCCGCCTGGGACATGTAGACGGTGGTGCCCTCGACCAGCGGCGGCACGTTGAGCCCGCGCCGCGAGAGGCGCAGGTTCCACACCGCCTTGCCGGTGCGGGGCTGGAAGTTCCAGACGCTGCCGTCGCTCGACCCGAAGACGAGCGCGGCGGTGCCGCCGAAGTCGGCCAGGAAGGGGGTGGAGTAGGTGGTGTCCTCCGGCAGCTCCTTGGTGCCGTTCATCCAACGCACCTCGCCGGTGGCGGCGTCGAGCCCGAGGAAGCGGTGGGCGGGGCGGGCGGTGTCGCCCCAGCCGGTGACGACGGCGCTGGCGATGACCAGATCCTCGAACACCACCGGGATGTTGGTGCGGCCGCCGTAGGTGGAGAGGAAGCCGAATTCCTCGTGGAGCGAGCGGCTCCATTTCGTCTTCCCCGTCTCGGCGTCGATGGCGGCGAAAGAGCCGCAGACACCGTGGGCGTAGACGGTCTTCGTGGCCGGGTCGGCCACCACCGCCGACCAGCCCACGCGCTCGCTGGGCACGTCGGAGAGGTAGACGTTGAAGACGTTCTCCCAGAGCTTCTCCCCCGTGAGGGCGTCGAGGCAGAGGACCTTCTCTGCCTCCTCCGGCGTGCCCGGCTTGTGGCGCACGAGCGTGTACAGCCGCCCCCCGAGGATCACCGGCGTGGAGATGCCACCGGCCTCGGCGTTGGTCCAGAGGACGTTGGTGCCCTCCTCCGGGTCGAAGGAGTCGACGTAGCCGGTCCCCGTCGCGTGGCGGTCGAAGTTGGGCCCGCGCCAGTCGGGCCAGTCGTCGCCGCGGACGGCGCCGGCGGCCAGCGCGGCCAGCAGGCCGGTGAGCAGCGGGACGCGGAGGAGGGGGGCGGGCTGCGGGAGGAACGCGAGCGGAGCGGGGCGACTCATGGGGATTCCGCCTCGGGAAGGGGACATGGAGCGTGCGATGCGCCGCCTCCGCACGGGGCGGCAGGGCCGGAGGCCCGCGTCAGTTGCCGATTCCCTTCGACTTGGCGTCGGCGGGGAGCTGCGGATCGACCACGGCCCGGGCACCACGCCCCTGGAGGATGCGGTCGGCGGCGTCGAGCCGGATGCTTTCGATGTCCGCCTCCCACCACTTCAGCCGCGTGTCCCGGTCGGGCGCGGCGAAGGGGCGCACCAGCCGCATGCCCACGCCGAGCGCCGGATCCTCGGTGTACCACCACGGGCTCTTGGGGAGATTGGGATCGACCTCCTTCCAGGCGACGTCCTCGGAGCCGCGCCGGGCGGCGCTGCGCAGGCGGTCGGCGTCGTCGTAGTAGGAGCCGCCGCGCACCACGCGCTGCTGGAGTTTGGTGGGCCACTGGATGGCGTCGGCCGCCGACACCGGCTGCGGCAGGCCCGCCTGGCGGGCGTAGCCGTCGGCGACGAGTTGGTCGACGACCCATTCGGCGACGTTGCCGTGCATGTCGTGGAGGCCCCAGGCGTTGGGCGCCTTGCCGCCGATGGCGTGCGTCGTGTCGTCGGCGTTGTCGGCGAACCAGGCCTGGCCGTCGAGGGCGCCGGGGTCGCTCCCGCTCGACCACGGGGTCGCCGTGCCGGCCCGGCAGGCGTATTCCCACTCCGCCTCGCTGGGCAGGCGGTGGAAGCGCGTCGTGAGGAGACTGACCCACTTCGTGTACTGCCGGGCGGCGTACTGCGTCATGGTCGACGCCGGCAGGTCGGGCTCCTCGCCGTGGGTGAAGGTGGTGGTGGGATCGTAGAGGTTGGAGGGGGCGGTGACCGCGTCGGCCTCGGTGTCGGGGGTCACCGCGGGGCGGAGCCGCGCCGACTCGACCGCCTTGAAGAGATCGCAGGCGGCCATGAAGCCCTTGTACTCCGCCCAGCTGACCTCGTGGGCCCCGATCCAGAACGGCTCGATCGTGACCTCGAACTGCGGCCCCTCGTCGTCGCTGCGCCCCTCCTCGTCGGCGGGGCTGCCCATGCGGAACGTGCCCCCGGGCACCGGCACCATCCGGAAGGTGACGTCCGTGCCGGGGATCGTCTCGTCGTAGGCCACCATCCAGCCGCCGGGCACCTGGACGGCCGGGCCATCCCCCTCCGGCTTCGCCTCACCGGCCACGAATCCGGGGCCTGCGGCGGCCACGCTGTCGTCGGCACGGCCGGAACGGATCGCCGTCGGCGGCAGGAGGAGCAGGGCGAACAGGACCAGACGCATCGCGATGCTCGAACGGGACGGGCAGGCTTCCATGGTGCGGCGAATAGAATGGTGGGCTCGGGCTCGAGCCCGTCAGTGTAGCCTGGGGAGCCGGGGCCCGGAAAACCGCAGGCGCCGCGTCCGTTGTCCCGATCCGGTCGCCGGCGCGACCCTCCGGCGGAGTCGCTCACGTGTCCGCACCCAAACCCACCCAGCCTTCCGGGGGAAAGTCGAAGGCGGCCTCCAAAGGGGGCGCCGGCAAGGGAGGCGCGAAGGGGGGCGCCAAAGGCGGCGCCGCGGGAGGCGGCGGCAAGGGGGGGCAGGGCCGCGACGACGCGCCGCCCGAACGCGTGATCGCGGAGAACCGCAAGGCGCGCCACGAGTACGAGATCCTCGACACCCTCGAGTGCGGGATCGTGCTGGTGGGCAGCGAGGTGAAGAGCCTGCGCGTGGGAAGGATGTCGCTCGACGAGGCCTACGGCCGCATCGAGGGGGGCGAGGCATGGCTCCTGGGCTGCGACATCCCCGAGTACGAGAAGGCGAACCAGCTCAACCATCGGCCGAAGCGGCCGCGGAAGCTGCTCCTCCACCGGCGCGAGATGCGGAAATTCGCGTCGCAGGCGCTGGAGAAGGGGCTGACACTGGTGCCGCTGAAGATGTACTTCAAGGACGGCCGCGTGAAGGTGCTCGTCGGTGTGGGACGCGGCCGCCAGCTGCACGACAAGCGCCAGAAGCTCAAGGCCCAGTCGGCCCGGCGCGACATCGAGGCGGGCATCAAGGCGCGGCGCGGCGGCTAGCTGTCGGTGAAAAAAGGCCTCCACGACCCCACCGGCCGCGTGGCGTTGCGCCGCTGGGCGCGCTGAGAAAGCCGAGGTTTGTCGGGGGTGCCTGCCGCCGCATCCGGCGGCAGACGGCCCGGAAACAGCACGGCCGCCGCGACGGGCGGAGCCCATCGCGGCGGCCGGTGCGATGCATCGGGATTCAACGGCGTCGTGGGGGCCTCGGCCGGCCCGGCACGGGTGCGGAAAGGTCCGACCTTTCCGGAAACAACTCGGACAGCGGCTCTAGCGGTCGTCGCCGGCGCCGACGAGGACGGCGGTCGAGGTCTCGGTCGAGTCTTCGGGGTGCCACAGCGGCATCCCTCGCTGGATCCGTTCAGCGAGGATGTCGAGCTTCTCCCGCGAGCCGGCCGGGGCCCTCGTGGGGATGAACTCGGGGGTGGCTTGTGGCTCGAAGTTCTCGTCGTGACCGTACAGCTCGATGATTTCGAAAACGTTGCGGATCCGGGCCATCGGAACGAAACGACTCCTGGTTGGGGGTGAGGGGGAAGGGGAAGGAATGAGGGAAGGGGAGGCGGCCTGCGGCACGACGGCGGACGTGGGGATCGCGGGCCAGGGGAACCGCCGACGACGGCGTCGCGGCGACGACCAGCCATACCCGGCACACCGGAAACCTCGGGATCCCCGAGAGGGTTCGCAGAGACGAACCGGAGGGATTTTCCGTGCGGTGTCACCGCCGAGTCGTCGCCATTATGGGCCGGTACTCGCGCGAGTCAAACAATTCCGGAAGCCGGAAATCGTTTTCCCGCGGGGCCTCGAATCGCCCCGATGGAACCCTGCCGATTGCGGTGAGCCTGACGGGCGAATCCGCGCCACGCGGAGCGCTCGTGGCAGAGCGATCGCGGCGAAACGCACGCGGCGGAGCGCTGGCAATGGAGCGCACGCGGCGGAGCGTTCGCGGTCGCTCGACACGGCGACGGAGGGCGCTCACCCCTTCGCGTCGTGGGCGCGGCACCAGGCGATCTTGTCGGCCGTGGTGGTGGGCAGCGCGCCCTTCGCGGCGCCGGCGGACTTTTTCGGAGGCGCGGCGGGGGCTTCCGCTTCCGCGGCGGTTGATTCGTCGGCGGGTTCGGCGGGGGCCGCCGCCGGTGGCTTCGCCGCCCGGGCACGGGCGAGGATCTCGGCGGTGGAGGGTTTGGCGGCGCCGGGCGCGGCGCCGCCGGCCGGGGCTGCGTCCGCGGGTTTGGCCGTCGCGCCCCCCTTCGCTCGGGCCGCGGCGAGGATGTCGGCGGTGGAGGGCTTGCCGGCCGGCTTGGCGGCCGGTGCGGCCCCCCCCTTCGCGCGGGCCGCGGCGAGGATGTCGGCGGTGGAGGGCTTGCCTGGTGCGGCCTTCGCGGCCGCGGGCTTGGCGGCCGGCTTGGCGGCCGGCTTGGCGGC
>CAISKG010000020.1 GCA_903885855.1 uncultured Planctomycetaceae bacterium | reverse complement strand
GATCCGCCGCCGGATGCGGCGGCAGGCACCCGTGAAAAACCTCGGCTTTTTCAGGGTGCCCACACGTGGAAAAAGGTCATGGATGACTTTTTCCACGGACAGCTAGGGCACTCGGGGCCGCGGCGCGGCAGGATCGCGGGGCGTCCGGGGCGATTCAGGGTGCCGTGAGCGACGTCTCGGTGCGCTTGCGGCCGGCGAAGAGGAGATCGACCTCGGGATCGACGACGATCCGCTCCGGCTCGAAGTCGGTCTCGATCGCGAAGGCGCCCCGGCGCGTCGGCCGCGACGCTCACCGTGGCGTCGGCGGCGGGGCGGACGGCGTCCTTCGCCTCCGGCTTCTTCCCCTCCACGCGCACGAGCACCGCGGCCTTGCCCGAGCCGATGTTGGCGAGGCTGCCGGTCACCCGGTAGCCCTCGGCCGTCTTCTCGACCGTCGCGTCGCGGACCTCGAGATCGGGAAGATCCTTGCCGAGGATCCAGCGGCCGACGAAGTCGTCGAAGGCGGCGGCGTCGGGGGCATGGGGGCGAAGGCTCTCGAGGAGATCCTCGATCAGGGGGAAGTCGAGGCCGTCGGGGGTCTCCACGCCGTCGCGCCACCGGGCGATGAAGTCGCGCAGGCCCGCCAGCATCGCCTCCTCCCCCATCAGGTTCCGCAGCATCCAGAAGGCCCAGCCGGCCCGCTGGTAGGTGACGACCTGGTCGCCCGGCCGCGAGCCGTCGATGCGGTTGATGGCGCGCTCGTTGTCGGGCTGCCGCCCCTCGACGTACTGCTTCTCCCAGCGCCGCCTGAGGACCCGCGCCTGGGACGGGGAGAGTTCGTGGTGGAGGAGCATGCAGGCGGAGAACTCGGCGAGCCCCTCGGAGATGATGTTGCCCCCGGGCCCCTTGCCCGGCGTGACGATGTTGCCCCACCACTGGTGCCCCGCCTCGTGGGCCACGATGTAGAAGGCGGCGTCGATCGCGTCGCCGTCGGGCGTGTCGTCCTCCTTCTCGAGCGGCTTGGCGAGGTAGCCGATCTGCTCGGAGAAGGAGATGTTGCCGGGGAAGCCCTGGGCGTAGCCGGCGAGGCCCGGGAACTCCGTGACGCGGAGATTCGTCCACGGGTATTCGGCGAACCAGGCGGAATAGCGATCGCGGGCCGCGTCGAGGGCCCGCACCATGGTGGGCACGTTGTGGGGGGTGCGGGGGTCGTAGTAGATCGTCGCCCGCCGCCCCCGCTCGGCCTTCATCGGGCCGCCGACGATGTTGAAGAAGCGCACCGGGTGCTCCGTCTTCCACACCACGCGCTGCCGGCCGTCGCCGAGGCTCTCGCGCGATTCCTCCACGCCGCAGCCGTTGAGCACCCAGCCGTCGGGCCCCTCGATCGCGAGCCGCACGGTCGTCGACCAGGCCGGGCCGAAGCCGGGATCGACGCGCGTCTTCCAGTGGTCGATCGGGTATTCCTTGGCGTCGCGCTGGTTCTTGTCGTCGACCCCCACCGAATCGACGAAGCCCGGCACGGGGAGGAAACTCGGCGAGAAGCTCGTCAGCACCACGCCCGAGGGAAGGACGAACTCGCCCATCCCGCTCGAGATCTTCGACCATCCCTTGGGGAACGATCCCTCCAGGGTGAAGCCGACCGTCACCGTCTCGCCGGTCGCGAGCGGCTTGGGCGGCCGCACGACGAAGAGCCCGCTGCGGTTCTCCACCGACGGCGGCGGCGGGTCGGTCTTCGTCGGGTCGGCGGCGTGGCCGTCGACCGTCCAGTCGCTCGTGGTGAGGTGGTTGCCGACGGTGAGGGGGATCTCGGCCATCGGCTCGCGGTGGGGATTGCGGATCACGTAGGTGCCGCGGACCTCGAGCGAGCGCCGCTCGGGAAAGAGCTTCACGTCGGCGTCGACGCGGTCGAGGGCCGGGGAGGGGGCGTTGTCCCAGGTGAGGCTGTTGCGCCGCCAGTAGGCTTTGGCCGCGTCGCGGGCGGGCTTCCCCTCGTAGCCGGCGCGCACCATGCGGCCGGTCCAGATCCCGAGGGCCACCAGCGGCAGCGCCACGAGCAGCGGCACGCGCGCCGTGCGCCACAGCGCCGCCGGGCGGAAGCGGTCCGCCGTGGCGCGGAGATCGGGGCGGCGCCGGGGCCAGATCGCGAGGGTGAGGCCGATGAGCGTGGCGCCCAGCGCCAGCATCACGAGTCTGTTGGCGACGATCGCCGGCCACATCGCCCCCAGCCGGTCGAGCTCGCTCCAGGCGAGCGCCCGGCCGCCGAGATACCAGTGGGTGAGCCAGTTGAGCCAGCCGAAGGTGTTGGCCATCCCGGTGAGCACCAGCGCCAGGATCGCCAGGCCGTAGACGGCGAAGCGGTTGGGGACGAGCGCCGCGAGGAAGGCCACGAACGCCGTCCAGACGACGAGCGTGGGGATGGTGAGCGGGCCGAGGATGAGGAGCATCGCGGGGAGGTCGAGCGGCACGGCGATTCCGGTCGTGAACCGCTGCCAGAGGAGCGTGGCGAGGATCGTGAGCGCCGCGCCGCCGACGATCACCAGCGCCATCGTGGCGTTGGCCAGCGCCTTGCCGGCGAGCCAGCCGGCCGTCGGCACGGGGGCGGCGCGGGCGATGCCGTCGAGGCCGCAGCGAGCCTCGCGGAACAGGCTCTCGACGGTGTAGAAGAGCGTCAGGAGCGCGAGGAACACCGACACGACGACGAACATCCGCGCCGCCGCCATCCCGCCGGTGAGGAGCAGTTCGGTGTCGAGCGTGCCGGGGAGGAAGGCGGTGCTGGCCCAGGTCTGGAGGATGATGAGCGGCCCGAAGAGCCACACGCCCGGCGAGCGGAGGAGGGCCGCGGTCTCCCGTCGGAGCACCATCCAGGTGGTCGCGAGGAGGCCCGGCGGCGCGACGGTGGCGGCCGGCAGCGCCCCGCGCGCGGCCACCGCCGGCAGCACGGCCGTCGTCGCACGCGGGGCGGCGAGGAGCGAGGCGGGATCGCCGACCCGGCGGTCGCGCCGCTCCTCGAAGCGCAGCCGGCGCCCCGCGGCCCACACGCCGAGGAGACCGAGGAGGGTGATCGCCAGGCGGCTCGAGAGGAAGAGCGCGTCGGGCACGACCCGCGCGGCGTTGTAGAAGGCCACCGTGCGCCGCTCGCTCACGAACGTGCGCTCGAACCAGCGATAGCCGGCCGGGTCGATCGCCTGCATGAGCCGGTCGACCCACCGGGGGAGCCACTCGGGGTTGTAGTCCCAGAGAAAGAAGGCCCCACCGAGGAAGATCACCACCGGCAGCGCGAAGACGAGCACCGGCTGCCGCGTGCGCACGCCGGCCCACATCGACACGCCGCCGGTGAACACCAGCAGCGGCAGCCCGAAGAGCACGAGCGGCAGCAGATAGTTGCCGAGGGAGAAATCGGTGCGCACCGAGCGCGTGGGGTCGAGCGGCCAGAATTGGAAGGCGAGGATCTGGAGGAGGAGCCAGCCGGCGAGCACCGCCCCCAGGACGGCCGCGGCACCGAGGAAGCGGGCGATCGCGTACTCGCCGTGCGAGAGGGGCGTGGCGAGGAGGAGCCGGGAGATCTTCCTGTCGGCATCCACCAGCAGCGGCATGCCGCAGGCGATGGCCGCGAAGAAGGGGAGCACGGTGGCCAGGATGATGCAATTGAAGAAGGCGAGATTGAAGGCGCCGTTGATCGCCAGCTTGTCGCCGCCGACGTCGGTCGAGCCCGACGAGATCTGCACGCCCCCGGCGAGGAGGCCGATGGTGAGGAACGCGAGGATCGCGAACATGAAGAGCGGCATCGGCCGCTTCCAGGCGCCGGCCAGGTCGAGCCGCACGAAGGAGAGGATCCGGGCGATCATCGGGAGGCCTCCGTCGAAACAGGAGCCGAGCGGGCCAGGGCCGGCGGCACCTCGTGGTCGGGGACGCGCATCAGCACGAGATAGGCGTCCTCGAGGGTGCCCGGGCTGCGGGTGAATCCCGGCGGGGGCGACTCCCCCGGCGGCACGAAGACGCGCACCCGGTTGGTGCGCCCCTCGACCAGGACGGCCGAGAGCACCCGGTGCCCCCCGGAGAACTCGGGCAGCCCGGCGTCGGCGACGAAGCCTTCGTGGACGAGCCCGTCGACGCTCTCGCGCGCCGCGGTGGGGGTGGTGTCGGCGACCACCGAGCCGCTCTTGATCACGGCGAGGCGCGGGCAGAGGGTGGCCACGTCGTCGACGATGTGCGTGGAGAGGAGCACCACGCGCCCCACGGCGAGTTCCGCCAGGAGCCGGTAGAAGCGCTGCCGCTCCTCCGGGTCGAGGCCGGCGGTCGGCTCGTCGACGATGAGGATCCGCGGGTCGCCGGCGATGGCCTGTGCCAGTCCCAGTCGCTGGCGCATGCCGCCGGAGTAGCCGCCGACCTTCCGCTTCGCGGCCTCCGCCAGATTCACCCGCTCGAGGAGCGCGTCGGCCATCGCGCGCCTCCCCTGCGGCCCCGAGATCCCCTTGAGGCGGAGGAGGAACTCGAGCATGGCGCGGCCGGTGAGCTCGGGATAGAAGCCGAAGTCCTGCGGCAGGAAGCCGAGCCGCTCGCGGACGTAGGCCGGCCGCTCGACGATGTCGACGCCGTCGAGGGTCACCGTGCCGGCGGTGGGCTCCACGAGGCCGGCGACGATGCTCATGAGCGTGCTTTTCCCGGCGCCGTTGGGGCCGAGGAGGCCGAACATCCCCCCGGGGACGTCGAGGTCGACCCCTTTGAGCGCACAGACCGGCCCGGGGTGGATCTTCACCAGGCCCTTGATCGAGAGCCCGGAATGCCCGGCGGCGGCGTCGGGCCCGGCGGGGGCGCGGGAGGTGGCGGCGGTCATGGGGAACGTCTCCTGCTGGGGGCGCGGCGGGGGCGGGGAGCGCGGCGAACGGCCTTCGCGGTGGCGCCGCCGGCGGG
>CAISKG010000019.1 GCA_903885855.1 uncultured Planctomycetaceae bacterium | reverse complement strand
GCGAAGAGCTCGCGGGTACCGTAGGACTTGGAGACATCGGCGATCGTCAGCATCGAAACCGGCGACGACACCGGTTCGGCCCCGGGGCGTCAACCGTGGCGTGCGCGCGGGGCGTCCCGACTCACCGCGCCCGCGCGAGGGCGACGCAGCCGGCGACGGCCACCACGCCGCCGAGGATCGCCCGCTTCCCCGGCCGGTCGCCCTCCAGCCAGAACGCGATCGGCATCGCCAGCAGCGGCGCGGTTGCGGCGATCGGCAGCACGAGGCCGCTCGGCGTCGTCGCGAGGGCCCACTGGTAGCAGCCGACGCCGATCACCGGGCCCGCGAGGCCGTTCGCCACCATCCAGCCCCAGCCGCCCGCGGGCGGGGGCTCCGCGCCGGGATGACGGTACGCCGCCCACGGCGACTCGGCGGTGCGTCCCCACCGCGCCTGCACCGCGAACCAGAGTGCGGTGAAGAGCAGGCCGGCCAGAATCCGCTGGTACGCGGCGGTCAGCCCGAAGGTCGCGTTCCCCACCAGTTCCCCGGCCGCCTCCGCCACCTGGACGCCCTTGCGGCTCACGAGCGCGCCGAAGCCCTGCCCGCAGGCGGCGAGGAACGCGAAGCCGAGCGCCGCCCCGCCCCCGGCGATGCCGCCGTCGCCCCGCCCCGGCGAAAGCGCCAGCGCGACGCCGGCGAGGATGAGCGTTCCCCACAGGATCTCGGGTGCGGTGATGCGCGTCCCCAGCCAAAGCCATTCGCCCGCGGCCGCCAGGGGCGCCGCAAGGCATTGCATGATGAGCACCGTGAGCCGCGAACCGAGGCGCGGCAGGGCGGCGTAGACGGCCAGATCGCCGAGTCCCATGCCGATCACGCCGCTCACGAAAAACCAGCCGGTGCTCGCGCTGCCGAGGCCCCCGCCCACGGTGTGGGCGAACGTGCCGAGCACCAGCGTCGCCACCACGAGGCGGCCGAGGTTCGCCCGCGCCGGACCAAAGTGCCGCAGGCTCCGGCTCGCGCAGCTCGCGCTCAGCGCGAAGAAGGTGGCGGCGAACAGGGCGGCGAACATCCCCTCACGGAGCCGGCCCCGATCCTCTCACGCAAGGGACAAAGGGTCGCGTCCCCGAGCGGGAAAAAAGTGGCCGGCCACTTACCCCTAAGTGGCCGGCCTTTGCTTTCTTATTTACCCCAAAACTCCCGCTAGGCGGGAGAAGTCTTGAAAGTGATGAGCAGAGGAATAGGCACAGGGGCGCCCGGGTCAATGAGAAGTTTGCAAAATCTACCATATATTTTTTAAGAAGCTTTCGGTGAGCATTTTATCAGATATCAACATTTCTACTTGCCCGGCCTGGCACCGGTGGGATCCGGCCGCGTGGCTGCGCGTGTCGGGTCCGGATGCGTTCACGTTTCTGCAGGGACAGAACACCCAGGACCTCCGTCCGCTGCGCGCTGCCGGCCCCGCGTCGGCCTACGGGCTGTGGCTCACGGTGAAGGGCAAGGTGGTGGGCGACAGCTTCGTGCTCCGGGGGGCGGCTCCGGACGAGTTTTGGGTCGGCAGCTATTTCACGCCCGCCGCCTCGCTGCTCGCCCGCCTGGAGGCGTTCCTCATCGCGGACGAGGTG
>CAISKG010000018.1 GCA_903885855.1 uncultured Planctomycetaceae bacterium | reverse complement strand
GAGCGCCGCGTCGATGCCGGCGGTGCCCGCGTCGAGGAGGCACACGTCCGGGGGGAGGGGGCGCGCGGCGAGCGCCGCCACGGCGACGGGGCCGGCCCCGTCGTCCCCCACGAGCGTGTTCCCGCACCCGATCACGATCCTGGCCACGGCGGTGCCTCCCGGCGAAGACAGTCTACGCGCCCGGGCGACGCTTCGGCGTAGGATGCACGTGTCCCGCCCGCTGTGCCCGGAGCCCCGCGATGCACGAGCTCTCGATCGCCGCACGGGTCGTGGAGGAGGCGGGGCGGATCGCCGCCGCCGCCGGGGGGCGGCCGACGCGGGTCACGCTCCGCATCGGGGCCCTCGCCGGCGTGCACGAGCCGTCGCTGCGCGCGGCCTACGGGATGCTGCGCGAGGGCACGCCCCTGGCCGACGCGGAGCTCGCCGTGGAGGCGGTGCCGCTGCGCGTGTGGTGCGGCGCGTGCCGGACCGAGCACGACGTCGCCGGGCCCGTGCGCCTGGCGTGCCCCGCGTGCGGCCGGCCCACCGGCGAGATTCGCGCCGGCCGCGAGCTCGACATCGAATCGATCACGCTCGAGGATGCCCCGGCCGCGCCCCCCCTGCCCCCTCACGCCACCCGGAGCCCGCCATGACCCTGCCGCGCATCCTCGAGGTCCGCACGCGGATCCTCAAGGCCAACGACGAACTCGCCAGGGCACTGCGCCGCCGCTTCGAGGCGGCGGGGCTGCTCGTCGTCCACGTGGTGTCGAGCCCGGGGAGCGGGAAGACGGCGCTGCTCCGCGAGACCCTCGCGCGGCTGGCGGCGCGGGGGCTCGGCGTGGCGGCGGTGGTGGGGGATCTCGAGACCGACAACGACGCCCGGCGCCTCGCCGGGGCCGGGGTGCCGGTGCGGCAGATCACCACCCACGGCCTGTGCCACCTCGAGGCGGCGATGGTCGAGGAACGGCTGGCGGGGTGGGATCTCGCGGCCCTCGACGTGCTGTTCATCGAGAACGTGGGCAACCTCGTCTGCCCGACGAGCTGGGATCTCGGCGAGGGGGTGCGCGTGGCGCTGCTCTCGGTCACCGAGGGGGAGGACAAGCCGCTCAAGTATCCCGGGCTCTTCAACACCGCCGACATGACGGTGATCACGAAGATCGACCTGGCGGCGGCGGCGGAGTTCGATCGGGAGGGGGCGCTGGCGAACCTGGCGACGGTGCGCCCCGGGATGCGGGTGCTCGAGGTGTCGGCGAAGACCGGCGCGGGCGTCGAGCCGTGGATCGACGAACTTCTCGCGCGGCGACCGGCCGGGCCGGCCGCGGGCTGACGTCGCGCCACGCCGGTTGCCGCGGCGGTCGGGGGCGGGGATACTGCCCCGATCCGTTTCCCCTCCGGAGGGCTCCGCCCGTGTCGACCCGCACCCTGTGCCCCCTGCTCGGATCGTTCGTCGTCGCCTGCCTCGTGAGCGCGGCCCCCGCGGCGGCCGAGGCGCCGCGGCCGGTGCGGATGGGAAGCGGCGCGATGACCTTCGACACCGTGCCCGGCTGGGGGCTCGGCGAGGATGGCAAGTCGGTCCTGGGATCGACGCACGGCGGCGTGGCGGTGGGGAAGGACGGCACCGTCTGGACGAGCTCGTCGCTGGGAATCTTCGGCTTCTCTCCCGACGGCACGGTGACGCGCCGCTTCCTCGGCGACGCCTGGTCGAACATCCACGACCTGAAGATCTACCCCGAGGGGGACCGGGAGTTCCTCTGGGGGGCCCGCAACGTCGCCGGCGAGGGGATCAAGGTCGATCCGACCACCGGCGAGGTGGTCCTGCGCCTCGGGATCCCGGAGGGCTCGGGCCTCGACAAGTGGGCCCCCACGGCGATCACGGTGGGCCCCGACGGCGTGATCTTCCTCGCCGACGGCTACGCCTCGAACCGGATCTTCAAGTTCGACCGGACGGGGAAGTACCTCGCGCACTTCGGCGTCGCCGGCAACGGGATGAAGGAGTTCAACACCTGCCACGGCATGACGCTCGACACGCGCTACGACCCGCCGCGCCTCCTCGTCTGCGACCGCAACCACCAGCCCAAGGGGAGGCTCGTCCACTACGACCTCGACGGGAACTTCATCGAGGAGGTGGTCACCGGACTGGGGATGCCCACCTCGGCGATCGTGCAGGGGGATCACGTCTCGGTGCCCGATCTCCACGGCCGCCTCGTGATCCTCGACAAGAGCAACACGATCATGGCGGTCCTCGGCCACAACCCCGACGCCGAGGCCCGCGCCAACTTCAACGTGCCCCAGGAGCAGTGGCGCGAGGGGATCTTCAGCGGCACGCACGGCTCCGCCTGGGACGCCGAGGGCAACCTCTACGTGCAGGACTGGAACGTCTCCGGGCGGATCATGAAGCTCGTGCGGGTGAAGTGACGCCCCGCGCCGCCCGGGCCCTGGCCACGAGCGCCTGACCGAGCGCGAGCCCGCCGTCGTTGGGGGGCACGATGCGGTGGCAGAAGGGCTCGTGGCCCGCGGCGGCGAGCGCCGCGAAGGCCCCTTCCACGAGCGTGGCGTTCTGGAACACGCCTCCGGTGAGGCCCACGGCGAGCCCCGCTTCCGGCGACACGGCGCGGGCCACCGCGGCGAGCATCCGCGCCACCGCATCGTGGAAGCCACGCGCGATCGCCGCGGCCGGCACACCGGCGCGCACGTCGGCGACCACGTCGCGCACGAGCCCCAGCCAGCCGATCGCGGCGGGGGCCGCGCCGGCCGGGATCCGCGCCGGCACCGCGAAGGCGTACGGCCGGGTGCCACGGGCGCCCGAGGCGAGGGCCTCGAGCGCCATCGCCGCCTCCCCTTCGTGGGTGTTCTCCTGGCACGCGCCCACGAGCGACGCGACCCCGTCGAAGAGCCGTCCCAGGCTCGTGCAGGGAAGGCAGCCGATCCCGGCGTCGAGTTGGCCGCGGAGCGTGGCCGCCGCGGGGCCGGCCGCGGCCACGGGGGGGAGCCCGTCGTCCCAGGGGATGCCCGCCTGGCGCACGAGCGCGAGCGCCACGCGCCACGGCCGCCGCACCGCCGCGTCGCCGCCGGAAAGCGCGAAGGGGGCGAGGGTCGCGACGTGTGCGAGCGCCGGCGCCGAGGGCTCGCCCGTGACACGAAACCACTCGCCGCCGGCGACGCTCGGGCCCGACGGACCAGGGAGGAGGCCGGTGCCGTCGAAGGCCGCCACGAGCGCGTCGCCGCCGGCGTCGCCCGGATCGGCCGCCCGGCGATCGGCCACCACCGCCGCCGCGTGGGCCTCGTGATGGCCGACGCGTTCGAGCGCCGCACCGAACCGCGCGGCCAGGGCCGCGGCGAGCCGGCCGGAGTGGTAGCCGGGGTGGAGATCGGAGGCCACGATCGCGGGGCGCACCCCGAGCAGCCCCAGGAGATGCCCGACCGCGGCCTCGAGCGCCTCGAGTGACTCGAGCGCCCCCAGGTCGCCGACGTGCTGCGTCATCCAGGCCCGCGGGCCCACGGCCACGCAGGCCGCGCTCTTGAGATCCGCCCCCAGCGCCAGCACCGTCGGGCCGTCGCCGCCGAGGGGCACCGGCAGCGGGGTGTAGCCGCGTGCCCGGCGCAGCGGCAGCACCTCCCCCGCGGCCACGCGCACCACCGAGTCGTCGCAGGGGGCGACGATGCGCCGGTCGTGGAGCAGGAAGCCGTCGGCGAGGGGCCCGAGGCGCGCCGCCGCGGCGCCGCTCGTGTGGCAGATCGGCTCGTCGGCACGGTTGCCGGAGGTCATCACGAGCGCCGCGAATCCCTCCGGCGCCGCCGGGTTCCCGAGGAGCAGCGAGTGGAGGGGAAAGGCGGGGAGCATCACCCCCACCCGGTCGATCCCGGGGGCGATGCCCGGCGCGAGCGCCGCATCGGCGAGGCGCTCGAGGAGCACGATCGGCCGTGCCGGCGACTCGAGCAGCCGTGCGGCCGCAGGCGGCACGCGTGCGAACCGACGGCAGGCCTCCACCGACGCGGCCAGAAGCGCCAGCGGCTTCGCGGGGCGCGCCTTGCGGCGGCGCAGCGTCTCGACCGCCGCGGCGTGCGCGGCGTCGCAGACGAGATGGAAGCCCCCCACCCCCTTGACCGCCAGGATCGCCCCCGCG
>CAISKG010000017.1 GCA_903885855.1 uncultured Planctomycetaceae bacterium | reverse complement strand
CGCTGCCGCCGGATCCCGCACCCGGCCCGGTGCCGGATCCCGCGGCGAGCCCGCCGCCGCCCAGGCGGCCCCCCGGGCCTCCCGAGCCCCGCGCCGCGGCCCCGGCGGCACCGTCGCCGCCGGTCCATTCGAACTGCGCCTGGTCGCCGAGCAGACTCGGGCCGTCGTTGGCCACGACGCCGCCGCGGGTCGGCGCCGCGCGGTATTGCCGCGCGGGGCGCGGCGGCCGCTGGGGGTGGTTCTCGGCGAGCCACTGCAACCGGCGCCGCGCCTCCTCGACGGCCCGCGTCTCCGCCTCCGCCAGCCCCGGGTCGGGCGGCGGATAGGCGATCTGCCAGTCGTCGTCGATGAACTGGTAGCCGAACTCGCTGCCCCACGAGACGATCGCCTCGCGCGCCGCGTAGTAGGCCATCACGCCCGAGGGGCGCACGAGCAGGAGCGGGTAGGGCTGGGCCGCGGGGTCGGCGGGATTGGGGCTCGTGCGCGCCATGTGCTCGCGCGCGGCGCGCAGCGCGCTGGCGAGGGGATTGCCGGGGCCGGGGGGCCCGTCGAAGTCGCCCGGCTGGAGGCGGATCCCCTCCGGCTGCAGGTAGACGCCGTCGACGGCGCATTCGATGTAGAGCGGACGGCGGTGGGTGCCCTGCTTGCCCACGTAGGGCACCACGGCGTAGGCGGGGGGCCTGCTGGCGAGATCGGCGCGGGCCTCGTCGAGCGACTCGCGGGCGTCGCGCAGACGGGCCTCGAGACCGGCCAGCTCGTCGTCGGCCGCCGCCGTGGCGCGCGCCTCGAGCGTTTCGGCCTCGCGTGCCAGGCGGTCGATCTCGTCCTCCAGGGCACGCGTGTTCTCCTCGACGGCCGCCAGCGCCATCCGGGCCCGGGAGAGATCCGCCTCCGTCTTGCGCCGCGCCTCGTCGAGGCACTCGCGCCGCCAGCGCGCGTTCTCGAGCGCCAGCTCGAGCTCCTCCGTGGCCGCGCCGCCCGCTCCCTGGCCCGCCACCGACGCGGAGCGGCTGAAGAGCACGAGCAGCACCAGGAGCGCTCCCATCATGCACAGGAGCACCGCCAGGAACGGAAACAGCGAGATGGTCGGCCCGGCAGCCGCGGTGCGTCGGCTCATGCGGCCCTGCGGCGGGGGAGGGCGTGGAGATCGACCCGCCGCGGCTCGGGGGCGGTGTCGGCGACGCGGCCGGCGAGGAGCTGCACCGCGGCGGAGAGCGTGGCGAGGGTCTCGTCGAAGCGGCCGGTGGCGGTGAGCGCCGTGAGATTCCCCTCGAGCGTGCGCTCCAGCTGCGCCACGTCGCGCGTGGCGCCGACCACGCGCTCCAGCAGCGCCGACTGGTCGGCCAGCGCCCGCCGGTGGTCCTCGAAGCCGGCCACCGTCGTCGCCAGCGCCTCGGCGGCCCGCGCCCAGCGGTCCTCGCGCTGGCTCGTGACGTGGGCGTGGGCCCGGGCCAGCGAATCGCCCCATTGCTCGAGCGTCGAGCCCAGGGAGTCGGAGAGCGCCGAGCGCAGCTCGTCGCCGCTCGAGGCCACGGCGCGGGCCAGGCTTCCCGCCGCCGCCTCCTCGAGCATCTTCCAGGCCCGCTCCTGCGCGGAGAGGAGCTGCTCCGACGAGCGGCTCACCGCCTCCGAGAGGCGCGCCATCGCCAGGGCCGTGCTCTCCTGCTCCGGCTCGCCGCGGAAGCGCCCCGCGAGCGACTCCCAGGCCACGTCGTCGACGGCCCCCAGGAGGCTCTGCTCGGAGCGGTCGCAGAAGAACTGCACGAGCATCAGCACCATCGACAGCGCCAGCGCCGTGGCCGTCGTGTCGAACGCCACGCCCAGGCCGGCCACGACCGCCGAGATGTTCTCGAGCTGCGTCGGCGAGAGATTGGCGATCGCCTCGGTGATGCCGATCACCGTGCCGAGGAAGCCCATGATCGGGATCGCCCAGATCACGAACCGCACCAGCGCGTAGCTCTGCGCGGCCCGGGAGACGTCGAGATCGGAGAGGTATTTGAGGTGGTCCTCGAGGCCGTCGGCGCTCCCGGTGCGCACCACCAGATCGAGTGCCTCGCGGAGGCGGCGCGTGAGGTAGGGGGCGTCGGCACGCTCCTCGCCGAGCGACCGCTGCAACTCGGCCGCCTCGGCCGGATCCTGCCCCCCCTCGGGCGCGGCGGCGAGGTGGTCGTCGTCGAGGCCGGATGCCTGCCGGCGGACGTCGAGCCACTTCAGCGCCAGCGCCGAGAGGCCGACGGCGAACATCGCCGTCTCGACGTACTCCACCCAGTGGCCGGCGAGGTAGCGGATCGTGCCGGCGTGCGTGATCACGCCGGTGCGGATGAGGGCGAAGAAGCAGAAGGCCCCGGCGCCGCCCCACAGCAGCGGCGAGCGGAACAGGACCGCGGCGAAATCCCTGAAGTACGTCACCCGGTGCAACTCCTCGCAAGGACGTGGGTCGGCCGGTGCGAGCGCCGCCCCGCAGGGTTGGCGCCACCGTCACGACCCTCTCCATCGTCAGCGTTTCGCGGGGCGATTGAATCGAAAGGGGAGGCGGGGAGAAATGGCACTTGCCCGCGCCGCCGGCGCGGCAAGCGGCGCGGCCTGCGCGGCGTGGGCAAGCGCCGAGCCGCCGGGGCAGGGCGTGCGGCGCGACCTTGCCGCCGCCCCCGCGCCTCCCTAGATTCCCCCCCTCCGTCCGGCCGTCGCGCCCGCCGGCCGCGCCCGAAAGGAGCCAACCCAGAGGCCCCACGCATGCCCCACGACGCCCCCGCCTCGCGTGCCCCGGCCCCCCGCCGCATCGCCGTCGCCGCCCTCGTCGCCGTCGCCACGCTCGCCGGGGGGGCGATCGTCGCCGCCCAGACGCGCGGCTTCCGCGCGCCGGTCGCGGCGGGCGAGGCACCGGCGGCGGGATTGTGGGTCTCCACCACGCCGCTCGACGACGGCCGGCAACTGCTCCTGATCGTCGATCCCGCCGCCCGCCAGGCCGCGGTGTACCACGTCGACGGCGCCGCCGGGACGCTCACCCTGCGCAGCACGCGCGCCATCGCGTGGGACCTGCTCGTGCCCGAGTTCAACGCCCAGGAACCCCGTCCCACCGCCCTGCGCAAGCTCGTCGAAGCGGGGGAGCCGGTGCCTCCCGGGGCCGAGCGCCGCGACCGGCAGTGACGGCTCTGCCGACGGTGCCGGGGGTAGCGGAGAAGCCGGCCGCACCGGCCGTGCGCTGGATCGTGGACTTCGCCGGTCGGTTCACCGACACTGGAGAGGGGGACTGTCCGTTCCCCGGGCCCGCGGCGCCCCGCGCCGCCCCGATCTCCGCCCCGAACCGTCAAGGCAGCCATGGCCGGCAAATTCCTGTCGCTCGAAGAGGCCGCCCGCCTCCTGGGCAAGAGCACCGACGAGGTCAACCGGCTCGTCGATCTCAAGAAGCTCTTCCCCATGCGCGACGGCGGTGCGGTGAAGTTCAAGACGGACGACGTGGAGCGCTTGCTGCGGGAACTCGGCGACGAGGCCTCCGCCGCCTCCGACGGCCTCGAACTCGAGCTCGACCTCGACACGCCGCGCATGGATCTCGACGACGGCGGCGACGACGGACAGGACCAGCTCGTGCTCGACGACGCCGTCGACTCGATCTTCACCTCGCCGGCCGCCAAGGGCCCCTCCGGCTCCGACACCGGCGTGGGGCAGGGGAGCGGTGCCGCCAAGGGCGGCTCCGGCCTCGAGCTGGCCGGGTCGGGATCGCTCGGCGGCGGCGACCTGGTCCTCAGCGACGAGGTGATCGGCAACGACGCGGAGAGCGAGGATCTCTCGCTGGAGTCGATCGTCGGCGCGTCGTCGCCGGCGCTGGGCAGCGGCGTCGACCTGGCCGCCGGGTCGGGTCCGCTCGCGGCAGGCCTGTCGGGGATCGGCGGCCCGAAGTCGGGATCGAAGTCGGGATCGGGCATCGGCGGGCTCTCCGGCCCCGGTCTGGGCGGGCTCTCCGGAGGCCTCGGCAGCGGCGTGTCGCTCGGCGACAGCGGCCTGGCCGATTCGGGGGTGGATCTGGGCAGCGCCGCCTCCGCGGCCAAGGCCAGCGCCTCGGACGACGACTTCGAGCTCGGCGGCGAGACCGGCGACGAGGAGAGCGCGAGCGTCGTCATCGCCTCCGACTCCGAGGCGGGCGACTCGAGCTTCTTCGGCAAGACGATCGACGGCCAGAGTTCGACCTTCGGCGAGGAGAGTTCGCTCGGCTCGACGGGCTCCTCGGAGGGGCTGGTGTTCCCCACGCAGGCCCTGGAGGAGATGTCCTTCAGCGTCTGGCAGATCGTGGGCCTGGTCTGCTGCTCGCTCCTGCTCCTCTTCGGCGGCTTCATCGCCTACGACCTGGTGCGCACGATCGGCAGCCCGGAGAACACGTCGCTCTCCAATCCGCTGCTCAATTCGCTGGCGCAGGTCTTCGGCTGGCGCTGATCGCCCGCCGCTCCGGCCGGCGATGACCGGCCGGCGATGGCCGATCGCCGAGGATCGGCGGCCGCACGTGGCGCGGGCGACGTCGGCCCCGTCCGTGGCCCTGCCGCCGCGGCGCCCCATCGCCCGGCCCTTCCCGCCGGCATGGGGTGGCGGCGCGGGCGGATTCGTGCCATCTCCCGCCCCGATCCGCGCGGCGGGACTATAATCCGGACGGCGAATGGAGCGGGTTTTGCCGCTCTTTTTTGATGCCCCGCCCGCCGTCCCCGAGAGGCCCCGAGCGCCCCCATGGCAGCACGCCGGCTCGTCAGCCCCGACCAACCCGCCTGGATGCGGGCCGTGCTCGGGATCTACGAGTTCCTCGCCTCGCTCCGCTTCGCCGTGGTGCTCATCGCCCTCCTGGCGATCGTGCTCGGCCTGGGCACCTTCGTGGAGAGCGCCTACGGCACCGAGGCGGTGAAGTTCGGCGTCTGGGACACGTGGTGGTTCACGCTCTTGAACGCCCTGCTGGCGGTGAGCATCTTCTGCGCGGCGGCGATCCGCTACCCCTGGAAACGCCACCAAACCGGCTTCGTGATCACCCACATCGGGCTCTTGGTGCTGCTGGCCGGATGCCTGATGAGCCAGCGGGGGGGCATCGACGCGCAGATCCCGATCCTCGAGGGGCAGAAGGGGGGCCGGGCGTTCGAGGACTCCCTCCACTTCGAACTGGCGGTGGCACCGCTGTCCGGGGGCACCGGGCGCACCATCCGCATCCCGTTCCGCTGCGGCCCCTTCAATTGGCGCGAGTACGGCTGGCTCCCCGGCGCCGGTGGCGGCGACGTGCCGGGGGTGCCGCCGACGCGCGTGCGGCGACCGTGGTTTCCCTGGGGCCTCGAGTCCCGCGACAGCGGCGTCCTCCACGACGCCGACGGCGTCCGCCTGGAGGTGCTCGACTTCTACGCCGACTCCGCCGGGGCGCTCGCGCCGAGCGTCCGCCTGAAGATCGGCAGCGACACCTTCGAGGGTGCGGCCGGTGCGGGGGCCGGCGGCGGGATGTGGATGCCCGTCGACCTCTCCTGGCAGCCCGATCCCCTCCGGGCCCAGCAGACGCGCCACCGCTCCCGCGTCGGGGGCGGCACGGTGGTGTTCTGGAAGCTCGACACCGCCGCCGAGGCGCAGGCCTTCCTCGCGGCCACCCCCGATCCCGCCCTCGGCTACGGCTCCCGCGGGCAGCTGGTGCTCGTGGCCGACGGCCGCGCGCACCGCGTGCTCGTCGACGATCTCGTGGGGCAGCCGCGCACGCCGCTCGAGGGAGGCCTGCTCGAGGTGGAGCTGACCGACTTCCAGGACCAGCTCTCGGCCGCGCGCCTCACGGTGCGCCGCGGTCCGGATGGCGCCGACGAGGAGATGGTGGTCCTCGCCGACCTCCCCGAGGTGAGCGTGCAGGGCACGCGCACCGGCGTCACCGGCACGCTGTGGATCGAGCGCGACGCCGCCGATGCCTCCGAGCGGATGCAGGGCAAGGCGATGAGCCGCATCGACGTCGTCCAGGCCCCGGCCGACGGCGGCGGCCATCGGCTCCTCTACCGGCGCTGGCAGGCGCCGGAGGTGGTGGCCGGGGAGCTTCCCGTCGACGGCCGTCCCGTGCCCGCCTTCGCCATGCCGCGGGCCGCCCTCGAGATGCGCGTCGACCGCTTCCTGCCCGCCGACCGCCTCGAGATCGCGACCCTGCCGCTCCCCTTCGACAAGAAGAAGGTCGCCTCGGCGAAGCGCCGCGCCGCCCGGGTGCTGCTCACCGTCGACGGCCGCAGCCAGGATTTCTGGCTGGCGGGCATGCCCGTGCAGCCGATCGACGAGCCGCCCGGCCCCACCGAGGAGCGGGTGGTGGAGTCGCCCCGGAGGCGGGCCACGCTGCGGCTGGTGCCCGATTCGGTCGACATCGGATTCGACATCCGCCTCGACAACTTCGAGCAGCGCCTCGACCCCGGCACGCGGCAGCCCTCGCACTTCTCGAGCGTGGTCGGATTCCTCGCCCGCGACGGCAAGGCGCTGGTGCGGGATCCGGTGACGATCACGATGAACGCCCCCGTCGACTTCTCCGATCCCGCGTCGCGCCGGTCGTACCGTCTCTTCCAGGAGAGCTTCATGGGCCCCTGGACGCCGGGCGATCCGCTCTACGACCGTTTCACGGAAGGGTCCGCCGAGAAGCCCGACCGCATCGAGGCGTCGGTGCTCACGGTCAACTACGATCCCGGCCGCGGCGTGAAATACCTCGGCAGCGCGCTGATCGTCGCGGGGATCTTCACGATGTTCTACATGAAGGCCTACTTCTTCCAGCCGAAGCGCCGCATCGAGGGCGACGGCGACGCGGACGATGACGGCGGCGCCGGCGACGGCTCCGACGGCACGCCACCGGCGACGAGCGCCGCCGCGCGGCCGGACGGCGCCCCGCGCCGGCGCGCCGTGGCCACGGCGGGGGGCAGGGGACGCGGCAGGTCGCGCGGGAAACCGGGAGGTGGACGATGACGCATGACGGCTGGCTTCGGACGCGGGTGCTGGGCGTGCTCGTGACGACGGCATGGGCGATGGCGTGGGTGGGGCTCGCGGCGGTTCCGGCTCCGGCGGCCGCACCCACCCCCGGGCTGTCGCCGGCGCTGGGCGCCTGGCGGGCGATCCCCGTCCTCGAGGACGGCCGGCTCATGCCGCTCGACACCTTCGCGCGCCGCACCGTGGAGAAGATCACCGACGTCCCCCAGCCCAAGCTCGCCGTCGACGGCGGCACGCCGGTCGCGTGGCGGGCCGACGAGCTGCTCCTCGATTGGCTGGTGCGGCCGGAGGCCTGGGAGGACGTGCCGCTGCTGACCTGCGAACACGAGGATCTCCGCGAGCTCCTCGGCCTCGAGATCTTCGCCGACACCCCCACCGGCCGGGTGCGGCTCAAGCACGCCGCCCCTTCCGACGTCGCCGACAACGAGGCGCTCCGCGCCCGGCTCGTGGATCTCGACGAGCGCCGCACCCGCGCCGAGCAGTCGGGGGAGGCGTTCCAGGCGGAGGGCCTCGACGCCAAGATCGAGACCCTCTGGCAGGCCTACGTCACCTACCGTCAGGTGACCTTCCGCGCCGCCGACGGCACGGTCGGCCGGACGCGCTTCCTGCGCCTCTTCCAGCAGGTGGTCAGCGCGTGGAAGGTGCTCCGCGACCGGCTCGCCCCCGGCCCCGGCGGCGAGGCGGTCGACCGGGCCCTGCAGGAGCTGGCCGGAGCCATGGGCGGCACGTCGCGTTTCCCCACCGACGACGTCCTCCCGCGTCTGGCCGTGCTCCGCGCCGCCGTCGACGCGATCGACGTGGGCGAGGCGCCGGGCGAGGTGAAGCGGGGCGCGGGGCGACTGCGCGACCGCGTCACGGCCCTCGGCGAGGCGCTCTACGACAACGGCGGCAGCATGCACGTCGTGCCGGCGCTCGTCGCCGAGGCCCTCGAGGCCGAGCGCAACGGCGACGACGACATGCCAGCCTGGCTCGCCTGGACGACCCTCATCGACGCCCCCGCCGATCTCCTCCCTGGCTACCCCGCCGACCGGGTGGCGAGCGTGCGCAAGGCCTTCACCACCCTCTCCGACGTCGTCCGCGGCGATCCGGCGTCGGCCGGCCGCCCGGCCGACGCCGGCGCCGCCGCGGAGAATCTCGCCACGCGGCTGCGGGCCCTGGGCGAGGCGGTGGAGCCGCTGCGGCGCGAGCTGCCGATCGAGCGGATGGACGCGGAGCTGATGGCCCACACCGCCTACCCGCCGGCGGGGAGCACGCGGCGCGAGGTGACCTACAACCAGGCCGATCCGTTCCGCCTCTCGTGGGTGCTGGCGCTCCTGGCCCTGGGCGCCTTCGCGGTGGCCTTCGGCCGGGCGCGGGGGCCGATGTTCTGGCTCGGGACGGGCCTGCTTGTGGCGCAGCTGGCGTGGACGGCCCGGGCCTTCGCCGCGCGGGTGGCGATCACCGGCTGGGCGCCGGTGACGAACATGTACGAGACGGTGATCTACGTCCCCTTCTTCCTCACCTTCCTCGGGCTCTGCTTCCTCCTCGCGCCGATCCTCAAGCAGGGCCTGTCCGAGGCGTGGCGCATGACGGCGATCCCGGCGCCGCTGGGGCGCTTCGTGCCCGGCGAGGCGCCGCCCGACTCGGGCACGGGGCGGGCGGCCGGCTGGCTCCTCCTCCTGCCGCGCGTGGCCCTCTCGGCGCTGGTGCTCTGGATCCTCGCCATGGCCCCCTACGCGGCCGGCGGCAGGACGATCGTGAATCTGCTGCCGCAGACCGACGTCGAGGGCAGCCTCCCGAATCTCAACAACCTCGTGGTGTGGCTCGTGGGCTGGTCGGTGCTGGCGCCGGCGGTGTGGTACGTGCCGCGCGTCATCCTCGCGCTCGTGGCGGGGCTCGTGGCGGTGCCCGCGTCGTGGCGGCAGGGTGCCTTCGCCGCCGGCGTCGGCGAATTCCACCGGCGGAAGTCGTTCGGGCTGGTGGTGGCCGCGGTGGCCTTCGCGGGCACCTTCATCGCCTGGTTCTATCCCATCCCCGGCAAGCAGTTCAGCGCCCTGCAACCGGTGCTGCGCGACAACTTCTGGCTCACGATCCACGTCCTCACCATCGTGTCGAGCTACGCCGCCGGCGCCCTGGCCTGGGGCCTCGGGATCCTCTCCCTGGGGCACTACCTCTTCGGCCGCTACGCCGAGGGACCGGGGGGACGGAAACGGGCCCCACCGGCCTGCGCGGACCTGGCGGGCTACGTCTACAAATCGATGCAGGTGGCGGTGATCCTCCTCGCGGCGGGCACGATCCTCGGCGGACTGTGGGCCGACGTCTCCTGGGGACGCTTCTGGGGATGGGATCCGAAGGAGGTGTGGGCCCTCGTCTCGCTGCTGGCCTACATGGTCGTGCTGCACGGGCGCTACGCGGGCTGGATCGGCAACTTCGGCCTCGCCGCCGGCGCGGTCGTCGGCGCCGGCGTGATCGGCATGTCGTGGTACGGCGTCAACTTCCTCCTCGGCGCGGGCCTCCACTCCTACGGGTTCGGGCAGGGGGGGCAGACGGAGTTCTTCTGGTTCCTCGGGCTCAACCTCCTGCTGCTGGTCGCCGCCGGCGTCCGGCTCCGCACCGAGACCGGTGCCGTCGGCGACGGGAGTCCGGAGCCCGTCCCGGCCCCGGCGCGCATGACGCGGGTGCCGGCGGGCGGAGCGACGGGCAAATGAGGCGCCGCCACGAGGAGCGGCCGCGGGCGCTGCGGCGCGGTCCGGCGCCGGCCTGGCTGGCGTGCTGGGTCTGCGGCTGGGCGCTGGCGGGCGGCGCCGCCGGAGCCGACGACGAAGCCTTCGATCCGGCCCGATTCGAGGTCGTGCCGCTCGTGGCCGGCCTGCGGCAGCCGATGGAGCTCGCCGTGGCCCCGGACGGCACCGTCTACTGGATCGAGTTCGAGGGACGGCTCCTCTGCCTGCCCCGCGGCGAGACGGCGCCGCGGCTCGTCGGCGAGGTGACGGTCACCACCGCCCAGGAGAACGGCCTCATCGGCCTGGCGCTGGCCCCCGATTTCGCGGCTACAGGCCACGTCTACCTGCAGTATTCCCCCCCGGACTTCGAGGGGCAGCACGTCAGCCGGTTCACGATCCGCGACGGCCGGCTCGACCCCGCCTCGGAGAAGCTGCTGCTCGAGTTCCAGGAGCAACGGAAGGAGTGCTGCCACCACGCCGGCTCGCTCGCCTTCGGCCCCGATGGCTGCCTGTACGTGGCCAGCGGCGACAACACCCACCCCCACGGCGACTCCGCGGGCTACGCCCCGATCGACGAGCGGCCCGGCATGGCGCCGTGGGACGCCCAGAAGTCGTCGGCCAACACCGCCTCGCTCTCGGGCAAGATCCTCCGCATCCGCCCGCTGCCCGACGGCACGATGGAGATCCCCGCAGGCAATCTCTTCCCCGCCGACGGCTCGGCCGGCCGGCCGGAGATCTACTGCATGGGGTGCCGCAATCCCTGGCGGATCTCGGTCGACGGCCGGAGCGGCGCCGTCTACTGGGGCGAGGTGGGCCCCGACGCCGGCGGCGACGGCCCGCGCGGGCCGCGCGGCTACGACGAGATCAACCAGGCGCTCGGCCCGGGCAACTTCGGCTGGCCCTACTTCATCGGCGACAACTTCGCCTACGCCGACTACGACTACGCGACCGGCACCGCCGGGCCGCGCTACGACGCGTCCGGCCCGGAGAACGCCTCCCCCAACAACACCGGCCTCCGCGTGCTGCCCGCCCCGGTGCCGGCGCTGTTGTGGTATCCCTACGGCCCGTCCGAGCGCTTCCCCGAACTGGGCGAGGGGGGGCGCACGGCATGCGCGGGACCGGTGTACCACGAGGCCGACTTCGCCCCGTCGCCGACCCGCTTCCCGGCCCACTACGACGGCTGCCTGTTCATCTACGAGTGGACGCGCAACTGGATCAAGGCGGTGCGCCTCGATGGCGACCAGCGCCCGGTCTCGATCGAGCCCTTCCTCCCCGGGCAGCCCTTCGTGCGCCCCATCGACATGCAGTTCGGCCCCGAGGGCGCGCTGTACCTCATCGAATACGGCGACACCTGGGGGGTCAACGCCAACGCCCGGATCGTGCGCATCGACTACCACCGCGGCAATCGGCCCCCCGTCGCCGTGGCGACCGCCACCAACAACATCGGCCGGGAGCCCCTCGAGGTGCGGCTGTCGAGCGCGGGCACGTCGGACCGCGACGGCGACGGTGCGCTCGCCTACCGCTGGCGGGCGATCCGGGCCGCCGGCCCCGGCGCCGCGCCGGAGCCCCCCCGGACGCTGTCCACGGAGCCCTCGCCGACGGTCACCTTCGACCATCCCGGCGTCTACACGGTGGAGCTCGAGGTGACCGATCCGGCCGGCGCCGCGCGCACCGCCACGGTGCCGGTGGTGGTGGGCAACACGCCCCCCGAGGTGCGCTTCGCCGCCCCGCTCGACGGCGATTTCCTCGAGCCCGACCGCATGATCGAGTTTCGCGTGGTGGTGCGCGACCGCGAGGACGGCACCAACGACGCCGACGCCGCCGATGCGGAGGGGATCGACGAGCTGGAGAGCGCCGACGTGGCCCGCGCGAGCGTGCAGGCCTCGCGCGTCGCCGCCGGAGGCCCGGCGGCCGCCCCCCCGGGCCTGGCGCTGATGCGGAAGAGCGATTGCTTCAATTGCCACGCCGTCGACCAGCCGCGCGTCGGGCCGCCGCTGGTCGAGGTGGCGCTCCGTTACCGGGGCAAGGAGGGGGCGGTCGAGGCCTCGGTGGAGCGCGTGCAGAAGGGCTCGACCGGCGTGTGGGGCAAGATCCCCATGCTCCCCCACTCCCACCACACCGTGGAGGAGATCCGCGAGATGGTCGCCTGGATCCACGCGCTCGAGCCCGCGACGCTGTCGCGGGTGTTCACCGGATTCGTGGGGACGGTGCCCGCGACGGGGCAGGGGGAGGCCGGGGGCCGCTGGCGGCTCGAGGCCACCTATCTCGACCGCGGCGCCGGCGACATCCCGCCGCTCGCCGGCAGCGCCACGATCCACCTCCGCCCGCGGGACTGCGAGGCCGAGCACGCCGACGAGATCCGCGGGCCGCAGGTCCTCGGCGGAGCGAGCGCCGGCGGGGGGCGTTTCCTCGGGGCCATCGACCACGGCCACGCCGTCCGCTTCTCCGACGTGGCGCTCGACCGCGTCGGCGGGATGGTGCTGCGGCTGGCATCCGCCGGGGCCGGAGGTGCCGTGGAGATCCGTCGCGACGCCCCCGACGGCCCGCTTCTGGGCACCGTCACGATCGAGGTCAACGGCCACTGGGAGGAGTTTTACGAACGCGCGGTGACGTGGGAGCCCGTGGCGGGCCGCCACGACGTGTGGCTCGTCTTCACCCATCCGCAGCGGGCCGGCGGCATGGGCAACCTCGACGGCGTGCGCTGGCTCCCCTGACGCGCGGCGGCCGTCGACGGCCGCCCCCTCATCGGCCCGCGCCGAGCGGTTCCCACCGGCCGGCGTCGTAGCGCGACGCCGTCGTGCCAGCGGCCGAGAGGCTGACGTGCACCGCCCCCTCGGTGCGCACCACCCGCGCCCCGCCGGCCGCGGCGATCCAGTCGCGTTCGAGATCGGGCCAGCGTGGCCCGCCGGCGCCACTCACGATCACCCACTGCGGCGCCGTCGCCTCGAGCAGCGGGACGGAGAGGCTCGCCCGGGAGCCGTGGTGCGGGGCCACGAGCACGTCGCAGCGGCCCGGCCCGGTGGCGACGAAGCGCTCGAGCGCCTCCCCCTCGAGGTCGCCGGTGAGGAGCACGCGCCGCCCGGCCGTCTCCACCGCCAGCACGAGGCTCGTCTCGTTGTCGGCCGCCGGCGCGCCGGCGTGCGGGTCGGGATGGAGGACGCGCACCCGGCAGAGGGGATCGAGACCGATCTCGTCGCCGGCCGCTGCCGCCACCAGCGGGATCCCCCGCCGACCGCACGGCGCGGAGGAGCTCGGCGACGGCCGGCGCGGCGCTCGCCTCCAGCGCCGCCGGCACCACCACGCGCCCCACGGGGAAACGCTCGATCAGATCGGGCACGCCGTTGAAGTGATCGGTGTCGGCATGCGACACGACGAGCGTGTCGATGCGGTCGATGCCCGCGTTCCACAACAGCGCCGCGACGCCGCGGCCCGCCGCCGCGCCGGAGCCCATCCGCCCGGCGTCGTAGAGCAGCACGCGCCCCGACGGGGTGCGGACGACGATGCCGCAGCCGTGACCGAGGGACGCCGCGAAGGTCTCGAGCACCCCGGCCCCCCGGACCGGCCAGGCGAGGGCGACGCCGACCCCCGCCCACAGCGCCGCCGCCGCGGCCCAGGTGGAGAGCCGTGCCAGACGCGGCGGCGCCAGCGCGACCAGGAGGATCACGAGCCCGGCGTACCAGCCCGCCACCCACCACGCCGGCGGCCCCGACACCCACGTGAACGCCCCCGGGACGCGCGCCCCCATCCCCACGCCGGCCTCGACCAGGCCGAGCGCCCCGTCGCAGAGCCAGCCCGCGGCGCCGGCGAGGAGGGCGCTGGCCGGCGCGAGCAGGATGCAGGCGAATCCCCCCACCATGGCGACCGCGACCAGCGGCGCCACCAACGGATTGAGAACGAGCCCCACCGGGCTCACCAGATGGAAGCGCGCGGCCACCAGCGGCGCCGTCGCCGCCCACACCGCCGCGCCGACGAGCGTGGCCGCGAGCACTCCGCGCCCCAGGGCGCGCAGGCGCCGCTCGAGGGGCCCGCGCGAGCGCTCCAGGAGCCGCTCGATCGGGTCGTCGCCCGGCGCCCGCGCGGCCACCACGCCGGCGGCCCCCACGAGCACGGCCGTGGAGAGGAACGACAGCTGCGTGCCGGTCGACAGGAGCGCCGCCGGATGCCAGGCGAGCACCACGACCAGCGCCGCCGCGAGTGCCGTCACCCCGCCGCTCCGCCGCCCCAGCGCACCCCCGAGGCACGCCAGCCACACCACGAGCGTCGCCCGCATCACCGGCGTCTCGGCCCCGACCACGAGCATGTACACGCCGGTGACGCCGGCCACCGCGACGAGCGCCGGCCCGTGCGGCACGCGCGCCCCGCGCAGCATCCCCAGCAGACCGCCGGCCAGCAGCGCCACGTGGAGCCCGGAGATGGAGAGGATGTGGACGGTGCCGGTGACGAGGAACGAGGCGCTCGTCTCCTCCGGGAGTGCCGCCCGACGTCCGATGAGGAGCGCCGCGGCGAGCCCGCGGCGCTCGGGCGAGACGTGGCGGTCGAGGGCCGCGCCGGCGGCGGCCCGGATCCGCCCGGCGAGCGTCGACAGCGAGGGGCCGGATGCCCCCCCGAGCACCTCCACGGCCCCCGGGCCCGACGCGCGGATGAACGACAGCCGGCGCTCCTCGCGCGCCCGCGCCCGCCGGTCGAATTCACCGGGATTGCCGGGCGCCGCCGGCCGGCTCGCCCTCCCCCACACGCGCACGCGCTGCCCTGGGGCCGACACCACGGGGGCGACGTCGCAGGCCACGACGGCCTCGCCGCCGGCCTTCCGCCAGACCGCGCCGTCACGCACGCGTTCCACCCGCACCGTGCCCTCGTGCACCGGCGGCCGCCCGTCGCGCAGCCCAGCGCTCGCGAACGACTCGCCGCCGTCGCGCTCCTGGAACGCCGCCACGACGACCCCCTCGACCACCACCGGGTGCGGCGTGTCGCCGAGACTCCAGGCGAGGTCGTCGGCGCCGAACCATCGGTATCGCGCGCCGCCCCAGGCGGCCCCGGCCGCCGCCACCGCGAGCACCAGCGCCACGGCCGACACCCTGGAGCCGCGCCGCCAGGCGACGAGCCACGCGGCCAGCGCCAGCGCCGCGACCAGATGACAGGCCAGGGGGGGCAGGGGGAGGAGGAGCGATGCGGCGGTGCCGGCGGCGAGCGCCGCGGCGAGCGAAACAAGAGGCCGCGCGGGCAGCGGTTCGTGCCGCAGCCATGCCCCGCCGACCGTGGCGCGCCACCATGCCACGATCGGTCCGCCGCAGGCCGTGGCCGCGCGCCAGCGGCGCTGCAGCGCTCGACACGCTGTCTGGATCACGACGGTCGGTTCCCCGGTGCCGGAGGCCACCGCCCCTCGTGGTGCCCCTCCCCCCGGATGTGGTACACCCGCCCCAGCCGTCGTGCAACGATCCGTCGCCGCGGCCGGGCTCGCCCCACGCCGCGGCCGGGCGCCCCGCCCCTTGCCCCCCCCGCGCGCCGGCGGATCGGCCCCGGCCGATCAGCGCCGCCGCGCCTGCACGATGCGCGGCAGCCCCGCGCCGTCGGCGATGGTGGGACCGGGCTCGAGGGATTCGTGACGGGCGAGGCACGCGGTGGCGGCCGTGACCGTGGAGGGGCCGATCTCGACGAGCAGCCACCCGCCGGGCACGAGTCGCTCCACAGCCGCGGCCGCCAGCCGCTCCACCACCTCCACGCCGGTCGGGCCGGCCACGAGCGCCGCCCGCGGCTCGTGGAGGCGCACGTCACGCGGCAGGGCGTCGAACTCGTCCTCCCGGACGTAGGGCGGATTGCTCACGATGACGTCGAAGGGGCCGGCGGCACGGGGCTCGTCGAGGAGATCGCAGTGCACCGTGACCACGCGCGCCGCCACGCCGTGGCGCTCGAGATTGCGGCGGGCCACCGCGAGGGCCTCGGCGGAGATGTCGGTGGCCACGATGCCGGCGCGCGGCAGGTGCTTGGCCAGCGCCACCGCCACCGCCCCCGAGCCGGTGCCCACGTCGGCGATCCGCGGGGCCTCGAGCGGCCGGCACAGATCGAGCGCGCGGACGACGAGCCCCTCCGTCTCGGGCCGCGGCACGAGCACCGCCGCCGAGACGTCGAGGGGCAGCGAGAAGAATTCCTTGCTGCCCACGAGATAGGCCACCGGCTCCCCCTCGCCGCGCCGGCGGACGAGGTCGCGGAACCGCGCCCGGCAGGCTTCGTCGACCTCCTCGTCGAAGGCGGTGTAGAGCGCGATCCGCGGACAGCCCCGCGCGAACGCGAGGAGCACCTCGGCGTCGAGCCGGGCCGAATCGCTCCCCTTCGCGCCGAGCCAGTCGGTCGTCCAGCCGAGGAGCCTCCCCACCGTCCAGGTCTCGCCGGTCATGCCGCCTCCTCTCCCTCGGTCATCCGCCGCCGGGCCGTTCCATCTCGGAGCGCCGCTCGCGGCGGTGGTGCGCCTCGAGCGCGTCGAGGACGCCGCCGAGCCTGCCGGCCACCACCTGGTCGAGCGTGAAGCTCTCGTTGATGCGGTGGTCGGTGACGCGGTTCTGCGGGAAGTTGTAGGTGCGCACGCGCTGGCTGCGATCCCCCGATCCGACGAGCGTGCGGCGCTCGCTGGCGCGCTTCTCGTGCTCGATCGACCGCCGATGCTCGTAGATCCGCGCCTTCAGCACGCGCAGCGCTCTCGCGAGGTTCTTGTGCTGGCTCTTCTCGTCCTGGCACTGCACGACGATGCCCGTCTCGAGGTGGGTGAGGCGGACGGCCGAGGCGGTCTTGTTGACGTGCTGCCCCCCCGGTCCGCTCGCGCAGAAGAGGTCCTTGCGGTAGTCGTCGGGCCCGATCGCCACCTCCACATCCTCCGGCTCCGGCAGCACCGCGACGGTGGCGGCGGAGGTGTGGATCCTCCCCTTGGCCTCGGTGTCGGGCACCCGCTGCACGCGGTGCCCGCCGCTCTCGAAGCGCAGGCGCCGATAGACGCCGGCGCCCGAGATTCCCATCACGATCTCCTTGAAGCCCCCCAGCTCGGTGGCGCTGGAGTCGAGCACCTCCACGTCCCAGCCCTGCTCGGCGGCATGCCGGCGGTACATCTCCCACAGGTCGCGGACGAACAGCGCCGCCTCGTCGCCCCCCGTGCCGGCGCGGAGCTCCATCACGCAGCGTGTGCGGTCGGCGTCGCCGTCGTCGGAGCAGAGGTCGAGCAGCTCGTCCCAGGCGTGCTCGCGCGCGGCACGCAGGTCGGGGAGTTCGGCCGCCGCCAGCGCCCCGAGCTCGCCGTCGACCCCGTCGACGAGCGCCTCGAGATCGCGGATCTGCCCCTCGAGGGACACCAGCGCCCGGTATTTCAGCGCCACCCGCGACAGCGCGCCGTGTTCGCGGACCACCGCCGCCATGCGCTGCGGCTGGAGAAGCACCTCGGGATCGACCAACTCGCGCTGGAGTTGCTCGAACCGGGCGAGCGTCGCGTCGAGCTGGTCACGCATCGGCCGGCCGGAATAGGGGCGGGCTCCCGGCCTCGGGGCGGCCGGGGGGGCGACTCACGATCCGTCGCGGCGTGGCCGCCCGGCGCCGGGTCAGGAGGCCGGCTCGGTCGACGCGGCCGTCGCCTTCTTGCCCTTCTTCAGGCTGGCGTAGCCCGCGTTGGCGAACTTCGTCTTGAACTTCTCGATCCGCCCCGCGGTATCGACGAACTTCAGCTTGCCGGTGAAGAACGGATGGCAGACGTTGCAGATGTCGACCTTCAACTCCGGCATCGTGCTGCGGGTCTGGAAGGTGTTGCCGCAGCCGCAACGGACCACGGTCTCGATGTAGCGCGGATGGATGTCGTCTTTCATGGCAGCACCACGCGCCGCGGGGAGGGCGCTGATTCAGGGGGCGGGGAGGATCCGCAGGCGAGCGGATCCGACCGACGGGGAAACGAACGCGAGCCTCGCAGGATAGCCGCTGCGGCACGAACCCGCAACGTGACGATTCCGCCACCGGCCGGAACCGGCGCCCGCGGACGGGCCGGCCCCCCTTCGCCCCCCCGCGGGGCGGGCGGCGGCCGGCCGTCACGGGCCGCCCGGGGCGAGCCGCTCGGCGACGATCCGGCTCCCGAACCGCTGCGGGGAGGGATCCTCGCGCAGGAGGCGGGCGGCCTCCTCGCGCTCCCCGAGGCCGAGGCGGGCGACGGCCAGATTCAGCCGTGCCGCATCGGCCCACACCCCCTCCGGGTTGGCCTTGAGCGTCATCCTGTCGAGGTAATCGACCGCGGTGGAGTAGTCCTTCTCGCCGAGGGTGATCACGCCGAGCCAGTAGGTCGCGTCGGCCTTCATCTCCTCGTAGGTGCGCTTGAGCAATTCGGCCTGCGGCGGGGGCAGCGCCGCCATCGCCTCGGCGAGGGCCGCGCTGCCGGGGCGGGCGGCGAGGTAGGCGGCCTTGGCGCCGTCGGGCCCGTCGAACTGCCCGCGGAATTCGCGCAGCCTCCCGGCGTAGAGCGGGCGGAAGGCGCGGCGGGTGCGGGCCTCGTCCTCGCGCGCTAGCGCCAGCGACATCACCCCGAGTTCGCGCGACACGGCGGCGGCCGACGCCGGAAGCTGGCGGCGCTTGATCGTCTCCCAGGGGAACTCCCACAGTCCGGCACGCCCGGCGGGCTCCTCGGGGGCATCGGGCAGCGCGGCCAGCGCCCGGGTGGCCACCGCGGAGGCGTCGATCGAGACGGCGATCCGCCGCGCCCCGACGAGCTGGCGGTCGAGGTAGTGCATGCGGCGGGCGAGGCTCCAGGGTGTGGCCGGGACGAGGACGCCGAGGCGGCCCACGTCGGCGGCCTGCACCGGATAGGGGCGGTCGGGGAGGGACATCGCGCCGAGGATCGCCGGATCGGCGGCCGCCTGCCGCGCCGTCGCCACGCCCTCGCCGCCCGGGCCGGGCACCGGCATCCCGTAGGCCGGATCGAAGAGGTAGGCCTCGCCGCCCGAGACCAAGGCCGGGATCCAGGGACGGGGCGACGCGCCGCCGGTGGTGTCGCCGGTGGCGAGCATCACCCCCTCGAGGCCGGCGTGGCGGAGCAGCTCGAGGAAGATCCAGGCCCGCTGCGGAACGCTCGCGCGGCCGGCGAGGAGAATCTCCCCCGGCGTGAACCAGCGCGTGCCGGGCGAGGCGTCGCTGGGCACCATGGGCGGATCGGAGGTGATCGCCAGCGACCGGACCGTCCAGTCGAACAGCCGCCGGGCGACGTCGAGGTCGTCGATCGCGTCGCCGCGTGCCGTCGAGGCCACGTCGGCCAGCCAGCGCTGGTCGCGCAGGGCCGGGATGTCGCCGACGGCGTCGAACGCCATGCCGTCGACGCCGCGGAGCACGCCCCCGCCGCGGAGCCGCTCCGGGAGCCGCTCCAGCAGCGGATCGCGCCGCCAGGGGGAGGCGTCCCCTTCGCCCCCCACGTCGCCGACGGCGTGGCTCCACTGATTGAGGCGGTCGAACACCTGCGCCGCGGCGAGGTTCTCGTCGTAATTCTCGAGCGTCCCCAGGACGTCCATCGCCCCCTCGAGGAGCCGCTCGCGCACCTCGCGCGACATCGCCTGCCGGACCGGCACCGCCTCGTCGGCCCGGGGCGAGTCGGCCTTCGCCGCCGGCGGCCGCGGCCGGCGTCCCCCGCCGCAGCCGCCGGCGTTGGCCACGGTCGCCACGGCGAGGAGGACGATCCACCACCCCGCGCCGCCGGGCCGGGCCGAGGCGCCTGGCCGGGGAAGAGGAGGGCGGAGAGGCGACGGGGACAGGGCGTTCACTGGGCCACCTCGCGTTCGCCGGCCAATCTGGCTTCGTGGATCCGCAGCACGCGCTCGAGCAGGCCGCGGAGGCGGTCGAGCGGCACCATGTTGGGGCCGTCGCTGGGGCTGGAGTCGGGATCGGGGTGCGTCTCCATGAACAACCCGTCGACGCCCACGGCCACCGCGGCACGCGCGAGCGGCTCGACGAGCGCCCGGTCGCCGCCGGTGGCGTCGCCCAGACTCGCCGGCTGCTGCACCGAATGCGTGGCGTCGAAGATCACCGGCACGCCCAGCCGCCGCATCGCCGGCAGGCCGGTGAAGTCGTTCACCAGCCGGCCGTAGCCGAAGAAGGTGCCGCGCTCGCCGAGGAGGATGTCCTGGCAGCCGCCGGCGAGCAGCTTCGCCACCGCGTGCCGCATGTCGCCGGGCGCGACGAACTGCCCCTTCTTGACGTGCACCGCCTTGCCGGTGGCGGCGGCCGCGAGGAGGAGATCGGTCTGGCGGCAGAGGAACGCTGGAATCTGGACGAGGTCGCAGACCGCGCCGATCGCCGGCGCCTGCTCCGGCAGATGCATGTCGGTGGTCACGGGGAGACCGCTCGCGGTCCGCACCCGGTCGAGGATGGCGAGCCCCTCGTCGATGCCCGGGCCACGGAAGGCGCCGGCGCTGGTGCGATTGGCCTTGTCGAACGACGCCTTGAACACCACCCGCAGGGGCAGCGCGGATGCGATCGTCGCCAGCACGTCGGCGATCCGCAGGCACAGCGCCTCGTTCTCCAGGACGCATGGCCCGGCGATGAGCAGGAGCGGCTGGCCGGGGCCGCACGGATGGGGGCCGACGTGGGCGGGCAGGCGCGGGATCACGGCAGGGCTCCGACGAGTGTGGCGCGGACCTCGCGCGCTTCCCGGAACACAGTCTGCGCGACGCCCGGGGAACGGGGGAAGCCGAGGGGCGCTTCGGCCGCCGCCGCCGCCCCCCGCCGACGCGGACAGTGCCACGAAACCGCATCGTCGGAGCCCCCGGGCGGACGCCGCCCCACGCCCCAGCCGGCGCCCCAGACGGCGTGCCAGCCGGCGTGCCAGCCGGCGGCAGCGCGGTGCGGAACGCGCCGGTGGCGCGATGCGTTTCGCTCCGCCCCCGGGCAAATCGCAACGCCCCTCTCGAGCGCCGGCCGGTCGGGGAGCCCCGTCGTCCGCGGCGCCGAAAAATCCGGTTTCCGCCGCATTTTCTGCTGGTCTTCGCCCCCCCGCAGGGCAGCGGAGAAAAAAATCGAGACCCTCCCGCGGCATTGGCACGCCGGCTGCATCTGTTCTTCCTCCGCCCGGGAGACCCCCGGGCACCAACCCCATTCCCAAGGTGGGGCCTCTGACTTATTCGGGCGTGCGGTCGCCTTGCCCCTGACCCGCATTCCCATGGCAGGTTGTTCCTGCCGGGTCCGAGGCCCCACTTTTTTTCTTGCGCCCCGCGGCGTCCTTGACGACTCCCCGCCCGGTGGCCTATTTTTCGAGGTTTCCGGATGGTGTCCCCCGACCCGGTCGGGGATGGCGACCCGCCGGAATGGCTCGTGCCGTCCCGGTTCACCGTCGCCGCGACCCTCCGCCCGGAGGCTTCCTCGAGCGACGGGGGGCGTCGTCCGTCCGGCAGCCGGATTCCTCCGGTTGCGGGTCCGGTTCGTGGTCCGGAGGTATTCTCCGAGTCCCGATTCGAGACCCGGCCCGGAGTCGGCGGCGGGTGGACGGCGAGGGACACAGCGCCAGCGTAGCTTCAATTGGCAGAGCACCGCATTCGTAATGCGGGGGTTGCGGGTTCGACTCCCGCCGCTGGCTTTCGTTCGGATCCTTTTCCCCCGGCCCACGCTGCCGTCGGTGCGCCCCCCCGCCCCCCGCCTCCGGTTGCAGCCCCCACCGCTTCGCCCCCCACTCCGCTTCCAAGGACCGCCCGCCCATGGCCGCCGCGCTCGACATCCGTGATCTGTTCACCGGCACCGGAGCCTTCGGACCGACGGAGATCGCCGCGCTGGTGGCCCTCCTCGGCGCGGAGCCGCCGGCCCACCGCGATCTCCGCGCCGCCGTGAAGGAACTCGAGACGCACGGCGAGCGCAGCCCCGCGTCGAGCGTCCGCTTGGGTGTCGGCCAGTACCTCCTCGGCCGCTGGCATGACGCCCTGACCACGCTCAAGGCGGCCGACGGCGGGGCGCTCGCGCACTACTACCAGGCCCGGTCGCTCCTGGCGCTGGCGCGTGCGGGCGAGCAGACCACCGATTCGCTCCACAAGGCCGGCGAGGCGTTCGCCGCCGCCCAGAAGGCCGGGTACGAGGCGGTGGCCTGCGGCGTCGGCGCCGCCGAGGCGCTGCGCCTGGCGGGGCAGGTGAAGGAGGCCGAGAAGGCCCTGGCGAAGGTCGGCCCCTCGGCCGAGTCGTCGGCCGATTTCTGGGCCGAAAAGGCCACGCTCGCCGCCGACATGGGGCTCCCCATGGCCGACACCGTCGGCGCCCTCGAGAAGGCCCTCGCGCTCGATCCCGGCCATCCCGCGGCGCTGTTCGCGATGGGAGTGATCAACGACCGCTGCGGCAACGACGACGAGGCGAAGGACTGCTACGAGCGGGCGGTGCAGCGGTACCCGGCGTCGCTCGGGGCCCTGGTGAACCTCGGCATCCTCTACGAGGACCGCAACGATTTCGCCGGGGCGCAGCAGTGCTACAAGCGGATCCTGCAGGTGTTCCCCGATCACCCGCGGGCCCGGCTGTTCCTCAAGGATTCCTCCGCCTCCGGCAGCCTGCAGTTCGACGAGCAGGAGCAGAAGCAGCGTGACCGACTCGAGCAGGTGATGGCGCTGCCGGTGAGCGACTTCGAACTCTCGGTCCGCAGCCGCAACTGCCTCCAGAAGATGGGCATCCAGACCCTCGGCGACCTCGCCCGCACGACCGAGGCCGAGATTCTCGAGAGCAAGAACTTCGGCGAGACGAGCCTCATCGAGATCAAGGAGATGCTCGCCACCAAGGGGCTCTCGCTCGGGCAGTTCGCCGCCTCGACGGTGGCCGAGGAGGTTCCCTACGAGCCGGAGGTGGCCTCGGCCGACGAGCAGGAGATCTACTCGCTCCCGATCACGGATCTGTCGCTGTCGGTGCGGGCCCGGAAGTGCACCACGAAGCTCGGGATCACGACGATCGGCGAACTCATCCGCCGCACCGCCGAGGATCTCATGGAGTGCAAGAACTTCGGCGTCACCAGCCTCAACGAGGTGCGCGAGAAGCTCGCCGAGCGTGGCCTGAAGCTCCGCGGCGACTGATCGTCGCCGGGCCCCGCGGCCGGCGGGCCGGGGCAGGCGGGCACGCGCCGGCGGCCGGTGTCCGCAGGTCCGACTCCACGCGCCGCCCCGGAGGCCGCAGCGGGGTGTCCCCCGGCCGAGGACGCCTCGGAGCCCGGAAAAAAGGCTCGAAACGCGCGGCCTACCTCTTGTGGGGGGGCTCTGATTTGCGTCGGGGCAGGGGCCTCGGTAGGGTTGAAACGCGGGTTTCGACCTCCTACGGGGCATTCCTTTGACCGCGGCGAGTCTCCGACAAAAGCCGGTGCGTGACCTGGCCCGTCTTGCCAAGCAGCATGGCGTGGCCGGATGGCACGCCATGCGGAAGGATCAACTCATCAAGGCCCTGGTGCGCAAGGCCCGCGCCCGGCAGCCGGTGCCTGCGGCGGCGATGCGTCCCAAGGCGGCGCCGGTCCGCGCCGTGCCGCAGCCGCCGCGCGACGAGACGATCGCCCTGCGGATCCAGGAGGCCCGCGACCGGTTGGCGCGGGCCAAGCTCCTCGCCACCCAGCCCGAGCATGGCCGTCCGGCCTCCTCGATGCGCGACCGGGTGGTGCTCATGGTGCGCGGGCCCCACTGGCTGCACGCCTTCTGGGAGATCACGCCGGCCAGCATCCGCCGCGCCCAGGCCGCCCTCGGGCAGGATTGGCACGGCGCCCGCCCGACGCTTCGGCTCCTCCAACTCGAAAATGGCCTCCAGGCATCGCCGTCGGAGCGCGTCGTCCGGGAAATCGAGATCCACGGCGGGGTCAAGAACTGGTTCATCGACGTCCGCGACCCGATCCGCTGCCGGGTCGAGATCGGCTACCGGGCCGCACATGGCCGATTCCACGCCCTGGCCCGCTCCGGGGCGGTGAACGTGCCGGCCGGCTCGCAGACCGACTCGCTCGACACGCACTGGAGCGACATCGCCCCCGATTGCGAGAAGATCTACGCCATGAGCGGCGGCTTCTCGCCGGAGTCGTCCGCGACCGACCTGCAGGAGCTCTTCGAGGAAAAGCTGCGGCGGCCGATCGGTCCCCCCGCGGCCCGCCAATCGGGCCTCGACCCCGACGGCGAGGGGGAGGAGACGAGCAGCTTCCAGGTGGAGGTGGACGCCGAATTGATCGTCTACGGGGCGACCCAGCCGGGCTGCTACGTGACGCTCCAGGGGGAGCCGGTGAAGGTTTCCCCGGACGGCACGTTCCGCGTCCGGGTCGATTTCCCGAACAAGCGCCAGGTGCTGCCGATCATCGCCTCCACCCCCGACGGCCAGGAGCGTCAGACGGTCGTCGTCGCCGTCGAGCGCAACACCAAGACCATGGAAGCGGTCGGCCGGGACGTGGCCGACGTCTGACCGGGTGGTGTATGCTCCGGGGGTCGGCGGTGCCGCGGTCGTCCGCGGTGCGGGCCGCTGCCGGACCCGGGAGTCCGGGACGATGGGTTTTCTGCCATGTTCGTGCTGCTGTCACTCAATGCCGGTGAGCTCTTAACGAGGCTCGTCGGGGGCCGCTGAAATGGATCCGGTCACGTGCCACGCCGGAGGTCGACGGTTTCCGTCGAGCGCCCGGATCACACGTCCCGGGACCGAGGCTCCCTCCTTTTTTTGAACGAGCTCTCCGCATCTCCGACACCACGGCATTGCGGTGGAAAACTCATCGTCCCGGGCTCCCGCCCCGTTTCCACTCCTTCGCCCGCCAGGCATCGAACGCCGCCGCCGGCGCCGCCTGGTACACCGCGGCGAACGCCTCGTCGAAGCCCATCCCCTCGTCGAGCCGGGATGCGATCGCCTTGAAGCGTGATCCGCCGCCGGAGGCTGCGGCCAGAAACGCCCCGCCCACCGCGGCGGTGTCGGCCGCGGAAGCCTCGCCGGCTACGATCGACTCCGGGCGGCGGAGCCGTTCCAGGCGCTGCGCGGCGTCGCTCCGCGCGGCCTTCGCCAGCGCCGACTTCGGCACCGCCCGCACCGCGATCGCCCGGCCCGCGGCCGTCGCGAACCAGCCCGGCGCGCCGCGGGCGAGGAACGCCGCCGCGCCGAGTTCTTCCACGAGCGACGCCCGGGCGTCGGCCAACGCCGCCGGGGAATCGGTCTCCGGGGCCACCAGCGCCGCGTAGACCACGTCGCCCCACACGCCGGCGCTGTGCACGAGCCCCTTGGGGCGCTCGTCGCCGAGGATGTTCTCCCAGAACGCCGAGTAGTCGTAGGGCTTCGCGAACGCCAGGAGGACGACGCCCCCCTTGATCGGCGGGGCGTCGGAGGACGCCACGGCCTCGGCCACGTCGCCGAGCGCCGCAGCCGCCGTATCGGCCAACCTCCCGAGCCGCTCCGGGCCGAGATTGCCGAGGACGCGCAGGTCGCCGCGCACCACCTCGGTCGGTGCCTCGTCGGCGATCGAGCGGCGCCACACGTCGTCGGCCGCCTCGAACCGCGCCGCGCGGAGGTCGTCGTGCGAGAGGCTCCGCGCCCGGCCGGCGGCCGCCACCGTGGCCAGCGGCGTGTCGCCGGAGAGGAGGTCGAGCTTCATCCCCTGGTCGATCCACGTGCGGATCGTGTCCACCACGTCGTCGGGGAGGGGCTTCTTCCCCAGCGGCATCCGCTGGCCGTCGATGTCCACCCCCAGGAGCTTCCGCACCAGAAGGCTGGCTGCGCCCTCCCCGGCGACCGCGGGCGCGCCGTTGGCGCCCCCGCGCAGCAACGACTCGAGCGACACCATGGAGAGATTGCCGTCGGGCTGCATGGCGTCGTGACAGCCGCCGCAGTGCTCCAGGAGCACCGGCGCCACCTGGAACGCGAACGACACCTCCCCCGGCTCGAGTTTCACCGCCGCCACCTTCACCGGGGCCGGCGCCGCGGCCGGGGCCGGGGCACCGGGCAGGGCCGCGGCCGGATCGGTGTCGCAGGCGGCCCCCTCGTCGATCCAGGTGCGCAGCACCTCGAGCTCCTCCGCCGACACCTTGCCGCCGCCCCGGGGCATGTCGCCGGTGCGGATCACCTCCACCAGCCGGCTGTCGGCGCCGGCCCCCTTCTGCACCATGCCCGAGTCGAGCAACGAGGCGTAGGAGGTGAATTGGAAATCCCCCCGGCGCCCGCCCACATGGCAGCCGCCGCAGTGCCGCACCAGCAGGGGAGCGATCTGGGTCGCGAAGCTCACCGTGCCCTCCGCGGCGGTGCCGCCCCCCGGCCGTCGCGCGGCCGGTCCGGATCGGCCGCGCCCCTTCGGCGCCGCATCGGCGCCCTTGCGGTCGGACGGCTTGCGATCGGCCGCCTTCGGGGGCTCGGGCAGGTCGATCCCCGCGCTGTCGCCCCCCTGGAGCTCGAGTTCGTCGCACAGCGCCCCCGCGCGGCCGAGCAGCATCCGCGCCGCGGCCGGCGGCTTCTCCTCCCCGAAGATCGCGTCGAGCCCCGCGGCGGCCTCGACGAGCTTCGAGCGGGCGGCCGACAACCGTCCGGCGCCGAGGTCGTCACGGGCCCCGTCGAGGAGGCGCTTCACGGCGGCGGGGGAGGCGGGATCGTCGTCGGCCCACGCCGCCATCCCTCCGGCCGCGATCAGGCCCGCGGCCATGACCACCGCCGCCGCCAGTCGCCCGCGGGCCGGAACGCCCGCCAAGTGCAAGCGGGCCGGGACGCCCGCCAAGATCAAGCGGGCCGGGACGCCCGCGGGCCCACCACGCGATCCGCCCGCCGCTGCCCTCATGGAGCCGCTCCCGCTTTCGCCCACCAGGCGCCCAAGAAGAAGGCCGCCACCGCCACCACCACCATCGCCACCGCCAAAGCATACGGAACCCAGGCCGGAAGGGTCACCTCCGCCGCCTTGGCCGGCGCGGCCGCCGCCGGCCCGCGCTTCCGGGATCGCCGCCGCCGCGACGCCCCCACCCCCGACGGCCGCCCGGCGGCGTCGAGGTCGATCGCGAACGGCGCCGCCGAGAAGGCCTCGGATCCAGGGGGCTCGAGTTCCTCGAGCGATCGTTCGATCGAAGGCCCCTCGAGCGAACCCGGTGCCGGGCCGCCGCCACCGTCGGGTACCACGACCCGGGTGTCGCAGCGCGGACAGACGATCGAATTGCCGTTCCAACGCTCCGGCACGTAGAGCTTGGAGCGACACCCGGTGCAGCGGAACTTGATCGGCACGCGTCCGGCTCCTCGTGGCCCCCGGTTCGGGGCGTCGATTCGGATGGAGGGCGCCCGGCCCGGGGCCGGCGATCAGGGCGCCGCGTCGCCGGCGTCTGCGGCGTCGGCGTCATGCCCGCCGCGATGGCGCCCGCGCCACCCACGCCGGTGGCGCG
>CAISKG010000016.1 GCA_903885855.1 uncultured Planctomycetaceae bacterium | reverse complement strand
GGTCGCTCGAGCAGGCGGCGCTCCTGGTGGGGCATCTCGACCACGAGCCCGCGGCCGACCGGCTCCTGGCGCTCCTCCGTGCCGACCGTGAGGAGGTGGCGATCGCCGCCGCCTGGGCGCTGCGGAAGCTCGAGGTCGAGGCCACGCTCGCGCCGCTGCTCGACTACGCACGCGAGGCCCGGGGCCGGCTCGCCTCGAGCGATCCGGAGCCGCTGCGTGGCCGGCTGGGGAAGCAGGCGCAGCAGATCCACCAGCTCTTCGGCATCCTCCGTTACCGCGGGGCGGAGGACCTGCTCCGCGAGTACGTACCCAAGTCGCAGATCGATCCCTACGCCCGCTCCGCCGCCTTCTGGGCCCTGGGGAAAATCCACGAGGACGAGGCCGATTACGACCTCGCCCCCGCCTTCGCCGAGCGGCTCGCCGACGTGGGGAGCACGCCGCCGGAGCTGTTCTCCGTGCGCTGGATGGCCGCGGTCGGCCTGGGATACCTGCGGGCCCGCTCGCAGCTCGACACGCTCCGGGAGTTCGCCCAGCGCGACACCATGTACAACGCCACCGGCTTCTCCTCGTACTGGGCGGTGGAGCGGATCACCGGAGAGCCGATGCCGGAAACGCCACAGGGCGTGGAGGGGATCGGCGGCTGGTTCCTCGAGCCCCCCTGACGGGTGCGCCGCGGGATCGGCCCTCCGATCGGGGTCCCACGTTCGGCGGGGGTTGTGCTAGGCTCGCCCCTCCCGCGGCCCGAGGCTCGGGAGATTCCCCCGAACCGGAGCCGCCCCCGATGCCCGCCGAGTCCTTCCCCGCGCTCCTGGAGCGCATGGTGTCCCTCATCGACGGACGCCTCACCCCCGCCCAGCGCTCGGCCCTGGCCGGGGCGATGCCGGCGATCCGCTGGGAGTTTCCCGATTCCCAGGCCGCGCTGTGCCTGGCCGCCACGCCGGAATGCCTGCGGGTCGCCCCGCCCGAGACGCCCGCCACGTTCCTGGTGCGCATGGACCGCTCCACGCTCGAGGACGCCGCCTTCGGCCGCCGTTCCCTCGGCGTGGCTTTCCTCGCGGGGCGGATTCACGTGCGCGGGATGAACCCGCTGCGTCTCCGCGAGTTCATCATGCTCGTCGATCCCCTGCTCGAGAGTTACCGCGAGGCCTCCCTTGACCACACCCACGCCCCATCCCCGCCTGTTTCGTGAGCGCGACGCCCGTCCCGGAGCCCTCGCCGGCAGCTCCATCGCGATCCTCGGCTACGGCCTGCTCGGCCGGCCGCTGGCGCTCAATCTCCGCGACTCGCTCGCCGGCGGCGACGCCCCCGCGCGGATCGTGGTCGGCAGCGACGACGCCCCGTCGTCGCAGGCCGCCCGCGCCGACGGCTTCGCTCCCCTGCCCCTGGCCGACGCGGCGGCGGAGGCGGACATCGCCATCATGCTGCTCCCCGACGAGGTCCAGCCCGATCTCGGCCCCGCGGTGATTTCCCGGGTCCGCCCCGGCGCGGCGCTGGTCTTCGCCTCGGGATACGCCCTGGCCTACGACCTTCTCGCCCCGCCCGCCGGCCTCGACGTGCTCCTCTTCGCGCCGCGCATGGGCGGGGAGGCGATCCGGGAGCGATTCCTCGACGGCCGCGGCTACATGGCCTACGTCGGCGTGGAGCGCGACGTCTCGGGGCACGCCCATGACCGGCTCCTCGGCCTCGCCGCCGCCGCGGGGGCACTGCGCTTCGGGGCCCTGGAGATGACGGCGCGGCAGGAGGTGGTGCTCGACCTGTTCGTCGAGCAGGCGTTCGGGCCCTGGCTCGGGGCCGCGCTCCTCTCCGCCTTCCACGTCGGCGCCGAGGCGGGCCTGCCGCCGCTGGGGCTGGTGATGGAGCTGTACCTCTCCGGCGAGATGTCGGAAACCTTCGCGCAGATGGCCCGCGACGGCTTCCTCCCGTCGACGCTGTCGCACGGGTTCGCCGCGTCGTTCGGCGGGATGACGCGCGCCCTGTCGATCGACCGCGAGCAGATGGCCGCGCAGATGCGCGAGGTGCTCGCCGAGATCGAGG
>CAISKG010000015.1 GCA_903885855.1 uncultured Planctomycetaceae bacterium | reverse complement strand
TGGCCGCCGACGGCGCGGCGCTGGCGCGCCCCGCGGCCGACGAGGCCTTCGGCGACCCGCGGCGCTGGCTGGGCAGCGCCGGCACGGCGGGGCGGCCCTGGCTGCCGGAGCGGCTCGACGGGCTCGAGGTGCTCTGCCTGGCCGCCGGGGGCGGCAAGCACGGCCCGCTCTACGCCGCCGCGGGGGCGCGGGTGACGGTCCTCGACCTCGCGCCGGCGATGCTCGCCCTGGACCGCAGCGTGGCCGCCGAGCGCCGCATCGATCTGGAGATCGTGCAGGGATCGATGGACGACCTGCGGATGTTCGCCGCGGGTCGCTTCGACGTGGTCATCCATCCGGTGAGCACCTGCTACCTGCCCGACGTCCAGCCGGTGTTCCGCGAGGTGGCGCGCGTGACGCGGCCCGGCGGCACCTACATCAGCCAGCACAAGCAGCCGGCGAGCCTCCAGGCCGGGCTCGTGCCCGCCCCCGGCGGCCGCTTCGAGCTCGAGCACCGTCAGGCGCGGCGCGACCACCTCCCCCCGGCGCCCCCGTCGCGCTTGCGGGAGCCGGGAGCGCGGGAATTCATCCACTCCCTCTCCGATCTCCTCGGCGGCATCTGCCGCGCGGGATTCGTGATCGAGGATCTCGGCGAGCCCGACCACACCCGCCCCGCCGCGCTGCCGGGATCCTTCGCCGACCGGGCCTCCTTCCTGCCGCCGTATCTGCGTGTCCTGGCCCGCCGAGCGGGGCCGGGCGCGGCGGCCGGGCCCGGCCTGCTGCTACAACAGGGGATCGTGATGCCGCAGGGTTCCCCGCCGCCCCCCGGAGCGCTTCCGTGATCCGCCTCGCCGTCCTCCTCCTCGTGCGCGAGCCGTCCGACGTCCCCCGGGTGCGCGAATTGCTCGGCGAGCAGATGCGCCGCAGCCGGGCGGAGCCGGGGTGCCTGCGCTTCGAGGTCTACCACTCGCAGGCCGAGCCGCGGCGTTTCGTCCTGGTGGAGCACTGGGCCTCGGCGGAGGCCCTCGACGCGCACCGCCTCGGGGTGGCCTACACGACCATCTACAAGCCCCACGTGATCCCGCTGGTCGACCGCGAGGGACATCCCTCCGACATGCTCGAGTGACCGGGCGGCGCCCGCCTCCGCGAGAGCCCCATGATCCTCCTCGTCGACAACTACGATTCCTTCACCTGGAACCTCGTGCAGCGCATCGGGGAGATCGCCCCCGCGGCGGTCGTGGACGTGCGCCGCAACGACGCGCTGGACTGCGACGCGATCGCCGCGCTCGCCCCCTCGCACCTCGTGATCTCGCCCGGCCCCTGCACGCCGGACGAGGCGGGCATCTCCTGCGACGCGGTGCGCCGCTTCGCCGGCCGGATCCCGATCCTCGGCGTCTGCCTCGGCCACCAGTCGATCGGGCAGGTGTTCGGCGGGAAGATCGTGCGGGCGCGGCGGCTGATGCACGGCAAGGTCGATCGCATCCATCACGCCGGGCAGGGCCTGTTCGAGGGCCTCCCCAGTCCCATCGAGGCCACGCGCTACCACAGCCTGGCGATCGATCCCCCCTCGCTGCCGCGCGGGTTCGTCGTCGACGCCTGGTCGGAGAATCCCGACGGCACGCGCGAGATCATGGCCATCCGCCACGAGTCGATGCCGGTGTACGGCGTGCAGTTCCATCCCGAGAGTTTCCTCACCCCCTCCGGCCACGACCTGCTCCGCGCCTTTCTGGCAGTGGGCGGGCGGCCGGTCGTGGCGTGAGGCGGCGGCCGGAGCCGCCCGAGGAGGTCGCCGTGATCGAACTCTCGCGGGCGCTCGACGAGATCGCCGCCCGCCTCGCCCCGCTGCCGGCGCGGCGC
>CAISKG010000014.1 GCA_903885855.1 uncultured Planctomycetaceae bacterium | reverse complement strand
TGCTGCGGGGCATCGCCTGGGCGGCCCACGAGCCGGTCGACCGCTTCAACGACCTGGTCACACCGGGCGCGCGCCTCGGCCGCTAGCTGCCCGTGGAAAACGTCATCGACGACCCCACCGTCCGCGTGCCGGCCGGCGTGGCGTTCCCACGTGTGGGCACCCTGCCAAAACCGGGGTTTTTCAGGGGTGCCAGCCGCCGCATCCGGCGGCGGATCACTGTGTCCACAGTCTGCTAGCGCGTCGCCGGGGGGATCTCCGCGCGCGGTTCCGCGGGCGGGCGGCCCACCTCCTCCGCGACCGCGCCGGCGGGGAGCGGATCGAGGCCGCGGTAGATCGTGGCGTCGAAGGGATTGTCGCTCACCTTCCACACGCGGCCGTCGTGGAGATACATGCGCCGCTGCGTCTCGAGATCCAGCGGCCTGGCCCCCACCCGGCCGAACACCGAGAGCTGGTTGCCCGACTCGTCCACCGCCCGGTCGCGGTCCACCCCCTCGGACACCGACAGCGCCACGCCCCCCTTGGTGACCGGATAGGTGGCCACCAGCTGCGGCGTGGGCCGGGGACTGAAGCCGACGTTGCCGGGCGTGTCGGGGCCGGTGAGCTGCACCACCCGCAGCCCGTTGACGCCGTCGGCGACGTAGGCGAACTGGCTGACGTAGGCGATTCCCAGCTTCACGTCGCGGACGTCGGTCATGCAGCCGTCGCCGTCGAAGAACTGCTCCACGAACGGCTCGGCGGGCCTGGTGACGTCGATGATCGCCAGCCCCTGCGCCCCGGCGGCGACGTAGGCGTAGGTGCGGGCGACGTAGGCCTTGTGGGCCGTGGCCAGGGGCACGGTGGCCAGGGGCACCGGCGCCGCGACGTCGGTGACGTCGAAGGTCTTGAAGCCCTCCTGGTCGCAGACGAAGGCGTGGCGGAACTGGATCTCCACCGAGGTCGGCCGGACCACGTCAGGGGCGCCGATCACCGCCACCACGCGCGGGCACTTCGGATCGGCGATCGACACCGCCACCACGCCGGCGTCGCAGCAGATCCAGGCGGTGGTGCCGGCGATGGTGATGCTCCGCGCGCCGTCGAGGATCCCGCGCGGGTTGAAGGTCACCTCGCGCTCGAGGAAGTTGTTGAGGGGATTGCCATCGAGGAGCGTGCCGGCCCCGACCGTCACCAGCCCCTCCTCGAGGTCGCTCACGTACAGGTAGGCGTACATGGGGTGGACCGGATCCTCGAAGTTCTCCGGGTCGTGTGTCCGGGTGGGATCGGGGGCGGTCGTGGCCGGCGCGGCCACGCCCGTGGCGTGGGCCGTCTTCACGTAGAGCTGCTGCCCGAGGGGGGAGACCGGGGCCGTCGTGATCCGCTGCGAGAAGCCCTTGTTGTCGATGAAGGCCACGTCGAAGACGCGCAGCCCGTCGGCCCCGCAGGCGGCGTAGAGATACTCCCCGCGCAGCTGCACCTGGAGCACCTCGCGCGTCTTGAAGGGGGCCAGGAGGCGCCCGGCGATGTCGGCCGCGGCGTGGTGGTGGGCATGCTCGAGGACACCGCCGGCGTCGACGTGCCGGGCGAAATAGTCGGGGTAGGCGACGCCGTGGAAGGAGCTGCCGATCACCGCCTGCGGCTCCTCGTGCTCGGTGACCACGACCCCCGCCAGCCCCCCCGTGCCCAGCCCCACCCAGCAGTAGCGGCCGATGAAGTTGGTGGCGTTGGTGCCCTGCATCAGGAGCTGCGCCATGAGGGCGTTGTTGTCGTCCTGCGCGGAGAGATGGCAGTCGGTGCAGCTCTTGGTCTCGTGCGTGCCGGGGCGGTGGGCGGCCCAGTCGCGCGGCACCGACGGATCGGGTCCGCCGCGGACGGTGTGGGGGACGTTGGTGGAGAAGGCGATGCCGCTGTGCCCCTCGGCCGAGATCGTCTGCTGCTGCACGTAGATCGTCTCGCGGTTGGCGTTGGAGGAGGTGACGTGGATGGCGCAGCTCGACCGGGCCGGCCCGATGCGGTTGCCGGTGGCGTTGCCGTCGCGGCCGAGCATGAAGACGTCGTCGCGGAGGGTCTGGAAGTTGTAGGCGGTGAGGTTGCGCGTCACGTCCCCCTCGTAGTGCAGGGAGGGGGCCTTCTTGTTGGCCTTCTGCGGCAGGTGGCAGCCGAAGCAGCTGGGATTCCAGGAGCTGTGGCAGGCGATGCAGCTGATGCGGTCGTTCTTGTGGGCGCAGCGCCCCCCGCCCGTGCCGCCCCCCCACTCGAGCAGCCCGTCGTCGCCCCAGCGCACGGTCTTGGCCAGCGCCGCGAGGGGGCGGTAGTGCTCGCTGGCGGGATCGACGGTGGCCCGGGTCTGCGTGATCTCCCAGGTCAGATCCTCCTCCACCATCGAGTTCTGGTAGATCCGATCCCCCTCCACGAAGAAGCGACGCTTGCCCGACGGGGTGCGCAGCGCCTTCAGGTCGCGCCCCCCCTCGAGGCTCGAGGTCGCCGACGCCGGCCCGCTGGTGCGCAGCGTCGCCATGCGGTCGACGGTGCCGTGGCAGTCGACGCAGGTGATCTCGATGGCGGCGCGCACCTCGCCGTAGAGTTTCGTGTTGCCGTGCATGTCCTGCGTGAAGTGGCAGTCGACGCAGTGCATGCCGCGTTCCATGTGCACGTCGAGCATGTGCACCGGGAGGCCGTCGCGCTCATGGGCCACCGCGGCCTCCTCGGCGCGGACCTGCTCCCGGCTCTTGCGGTCGGCGTGGCGGTAGACCTCGCGGATCCTCTCCGGCATCGCCACCGCGGCGCGGCGCGCGGCGTTGCCGTCGTCGGCGACGACGTCTCCCTTGTGGTCGAGGAGATTGCCCTGCAGGTCGTGCTTGAACACCGCCCGGAACGCCCAGCCGTGGCCGTGGAAGTCGGCGAACTGCGTCTCGCGGGTGCGGTCGTTGAGGTCGGTGAGCCGGGCGAGGAACTCCGGATCCGAGAGCCTGTTGCGCGCCGCGGATTCGTTGGGGTTGCGGAACTGCGCGTTCATCGCCTCCTCGGCCGTCGGGTAGCGCTGCCGGGCGGGATAGACGAGGTCGGCGTCGGTCTCCTCGTCCCACCACATGTAGCCGATGTAGCTGTTCATGACCGTCGTGCCGGGGTGGATGTGGCAGACGATGCACTGGCTGGTGGGGATGCCGTTGCCGGGGGCGAACTGATGGAGGATCGGATGGCCGCTCTGCCCCTTGGGGATCGTGGGATCGGGGGAGAAGCTCTCGCCGCGGTTGCCGTAGACGTGGTAGGGCCCGGAATGGACCGGCGAGCGGTCGTTGGCGTAGATCACATGGCAGCCGGTGCAGCCGCTGGAGCGGTAGTCGCCCGCCTGGTCGTTGGTGCCGAGGAAGTTGAGCGTGGGATCGAAGAGGCGCGTCTTGGTGAGGCCCACGAACACCGGATCGCTGCGGTTCTCAGTCCCCAGGCCGCGCGTCGAGAGCCGGGCCCGCGGGCGGCCGTTCTCCTCGAGGCGCTCGGGGTTGCCCGTCTCGGGACGGAAGCGGCCGCCGCGCTCGAAGATCCGGAGGATGTTGCCCGGCTGCTGCCGCTCGAAGCGCGGCAGCGGATCGAGGTAGCGCACGATCGCCTGCCGGTGCCGCTCGTCGTCGGTGGGCGGCGGCACGGTCTGGAGGCGCTGCCCCGTCCCCTCGGGGCTGTAGCTCTCCCCGAAGGCCGCGGGCTTGGTGTGGATCGAGCCGTTGTTGTAGAGCGCGGCGTTCCACAGCATGCAGCCGTGGGTCATCATGCTCTTGCGCACCTGGAGGACGATCTCGGCGTGGCAGCCGCCGCAGCTCGTCTCGGCCACGCGCAGGTCGCCGGGATTGACGAAGCGCACGAACTCGGGCGACTCGTGGTTGAGGAGGGTGTAGGAGCGCTGCGGATTGGCCGCCCCCACCCAGGCCTCGGGGTGCTCCGGGTGGACGTGGGCCGCGGCCTTCGTCAGGGCCGCCGCATTCCCGCCGTGGCAGTCGGTGCAGCCGAGGCGCACCGTGGGGCTGCGGTGCATGTCCCCCACCCCCTGGTGGCAGGTGACGCAGCCCTGGCTCTTGGCCGCCGCCTGCGACGCGGTCTGCCGGGCGAGGTCGGCCGCCGGCCCCTCCTCCGGGAGGCGGAAGGGATTCTCATGCACCCGCAGCGGGTTCGTCGGCGCCGGGAGCGCCGGCGCGGCGGGTTCGTCGGCCCGCGCCACGAGCGCCACGAGCGCCACGAGCACGGCCCACCGGGGCGCGCAGGGCTCTCCATGGGGCGTCCGAGCCATGCGGGGCGATTCCTCCTGAATCGTGGGCGGAGGTCCATCGTGGCCCGGAGGGAAGGGGTGGTCAACGCCACTTTCCCCCTTGGAAAAGAGCCTCACTCTCCCGCCGACCGGCCATGCCACGAGGCGGGCGACGACGCGGCGGCGCCGATCCCCGCGCAGCCCCGTGCGGCCTCCGCGAGGGCGGCGTAGGCCGGGATCAGGGCCAGGTGCATGACGTCGACGGCGCGGAGGAGGCCCGCGTCGCCGATCGGCAGCCGGGGCAGCACGAACGCCACCACCACCAGGAGCGCGAGGCACACGAGCGCCGCCGCGACCACCGCCGTGCGGCGCGCGGCGGCGCCCTCGCGCGCGACGGCGAGGAGCGCCAGCGGCAGCGGGATGCCCAGGGCGAGGACCGCCGGAGCGAGCCAGCGGCTCGGCAGGAGCAGGTGGACCGCCGCGGCCCCGACGATCGACAGCGCGCAGGCGGCGTAGCGCTCGCCGGCCGCGGGCCCGCGGAGGGCGGCCCGCAGCCCGAGGGCCATCGCGAGCATGCCCGGCCCGCGCGCCACCTGCGACAGCCAGTGGTGGGTGGGATCGACCGCCGTGAAGCCGCCGAGATTGAAGGCCCCCACGAAGGCCGCCACGGCCACCCAGAGGAAGCCGGCGGCGAGGAAGTCGTTGCCCGCGCGCCAGGCGCCGCGCGCGCCCGAGAGGCAGACGAGCGTCAGCAGGATCTCGAGCGCGGCGGAGAGGAGGGGCATGGGCGGGCTCGGGCGCGGGGGGGCGCGCTCAGGCGCTCGCCCGGCGCCGGCGCTCGAGGAGGCCGATGGCCCCGGCGACGAGGGCGGCCACCGCGCCCATGCCGGCGGGATCGATCTCGGGCACCGCGGCGACCGGAACGATCTGGCCGGTCTCGAGCCGCACCCCCAGCCCGCCGGAGGGCATGGTGCCCGCGGCGAGCGTGATCGACTCCAGGCCGAGGATGCCGTCGCTGAGGGCGAAGTTGCCACCCGAGCCCTGGAATTGGTGATACATCTGCCCGGTGACGGTGCCCGTGTGGACGAGGTCGAGGGTGAAGTCGTAGATCCCGAGCAAGCGCGTGTCGCCGGTGACGATGTACCCGTCGCCGCCGGGCACCGGCCCGTACACGACCGTCAGGTTGCCCGCATGCTCCGTGTACCCGCCGCCGCTGTAGTTCTGGACCCAGAACCCCGCGGACGCCGCCGACAGGCTGATCGGCGAGACGAGGGTGCTGCCCTGGAGGCGGTAGCGGAAGCGCAGATCCAGGCCCGCCGCGGTCGCGGGATCGAGCGCCACGTTGCCCGCCAGATCCCACAACTGGTAGTCGGTGTAGGCGGAGGCGTTCGTGCCCGATTGCTGGTTGGCCGGCCGGCCCTGGCCATCGGCCCAGCGCTCGATGAGGAGGCGGTCGGTGAGGCTATAGGCGGCGGGATTGAGCGCGTCGGGATAGAACGCCACCGCGGTGGCGCCGGTGTTGGTGTCGCTGACGGAGCCCACGGTGTTGATCAACGCTTCGGCGAAGACGTTGCCCGCCGACGCGTCGGTCGCGGCGAGGCCGGCGAGGAGCGCGAGCACGATCGACAGCGGGGAGCGGGTGCGAATCACGGAACCCTTGGCCGTGTCCATGGCGATCTCCTTGACGGTGGTTTCCGGCAGCGGGGGGGCAGGCACCCCCTCCGGGTGATCCGGGGATCACCGTAACCGGACCGTCGTCCGCCCGACAAATCGGCCCTGCGGCGCCCCCACCGGCCGAGCCCCTGCAGGATCGAGCTTGCGGGGTTTTCAAGCCTGCGGCGCGGGTTTCGGCGCTGCGGCATGGCTCGGCACCGGGGCACGCGAGGCCGCCCCCGGGTCGAGATCAGGGGGCGTGCGCCAGCGCCCGCCCGGCCGTCGTTTGCCGTCGCCCGACGATCGTGGCCGCCGGGGCGGACGCGGTCAGGGGCTCGCCCTGCGCCGCCGCTCGAGAAGCCCCAGGGCCCCGGCGACGAGGGCGGCCACCGCGCCCATGCCGGCGGGATCGATCTCGGGCACCTCGCTGAGCGGATCGTAGAAGTTGCCGCCGTCGATGAAGCCGTTGTCGTCGGAGTCGACGCCGATGCTGCCGTCGATCCGGGCGACCGG
>CAISKG010000013.1 GCA_903885855.1 uncultured Planctomycetaceae bacterium | reverse complement strand
CGGGCATTCCCCTGCGGTCCGACCGGATCCGGGCCCGGATGCGCGCCTCGCAGGCCCGGCGGGCGAGCGTCGAGGCGGCGGCCCGCGCGGGAACGGCCGCGCCGGACGGTCGGGTGGCGATCCCCGGCAGCGGGATCACGGTGCGCCCCATGACGCCGCCGCCGGGCACAACGCCGGCCACCCCGCAGGCCCCGGCGGCGATCCAGACGGCCCCGGGCGGGGCTCCGGAACGCGTCGTGCCGCGCGAGGCGCCGCTGCCCGGCCTCGAGCAGCCGGTGTTCCCGCCGCGACGCTGAGCGGGCACCCACGCGCGGCGGCCCCCGGCCGCCGCGCCGGCGGTCACTGCCCGCCGTCGCCGGCCGTCACGTCGCCGAGCGAGTCGAGCAGTTCCTCGGCGAACCCCCGGTTGGCGAAGACCGGATCGTTGGCCATGACCTGCTCCAGGATCCGCTTGGCCTGCGGCTTGTCCCCCTTGTCCACCAGGATCCGGGCGACGTAGTAGGCGCTGTCGGCGGTGAGGGCGTTGTTCTGGGCGATCTGCGTGAGAATCCGCTCCGCGTCGGCCATCCGCCCGTTCTTGTAGTACACCCAGGCGAGCGTCGACGCGGCGGCGATCTGCAGCTGCTGGTTCTCCTTGACCATCGCGAAGTTCGTCTCCGCCAATTCCAGCGCCCGCTGCAGGTCGTCCTTCGCCTCCGACTCCGCCAGCACCAGCGCCAGCGAATCGGACGCCGCGTAGTTGCGCGGCGACTGCGTGTGGGCGTCCTCGAAGCATTGCTTGGCGGTCTCGAAGTCGCGGGTCACGCGGGCGATCGTCCCCATCACCAGCCGGGCGTCGAGGCTCTTGGCGTCGATCTCGAGCGCCGCGGCGGCGTTCTCGCGGGCGGCCTCGGTGTCGCCATGGACGAGGAACCAGTTGGCGGCGTTGATGCGCACGGCGATGTCGTCGCCGGCGGCCTTCACCGCCTCCTGGACGAGCGTCCGCGCCTCTTCGGGCTGCTTGGCCTGGTCGTGCAGCGACGCGAGCATCAGCTCCGGCTGCCGCAGGGTCGGGTCGAGCTTCTTGGCCTCGCGGAAGTTTTCGAGCGCCTCGCCCACCCGCCCGAGGCGGAAAAGGACCGTGCCCATGCGCTGCCGGGCGCTCGCGCTGTCGGGATCGATGTCGACCCACTTCTGGATCTCGCCCAGGGCGTCGTCCCAGCGCTCCCGCGCCTCGTCGACGGCCGCCTCACCGGCATGGCAGCGGATGAGGAAATCCCGCTTCCGCTTCGAGTTGCCCTCGAACGTCGCCGTCAGCTCGCTGGCCCGATCGAAGAGCACCGCCGAATCGGTGACCCGGCGTTCCTGGAAGGCGAGATCCGCCAGCACGAGGTACGCCTCGGGGTCGTCCGGCTCCACCGACGCGGTCCGGTCGAGCTCCATCCGGGCGGGGCCGACCTGGTTCACCGACAGCCACAGCGTGGCCATCATCACGCCCGACGGCGGCAGCTTCGGATCCTCCGAGCGGATGCGCTCCAGGATCACGCGGGCGCCGTCGATGTCGCGCTCGCGGAAGCGGGCGATGGCGGAGGTGACGGCGTCGTTGTGCGTGTCGTCGGAGACGGCCCGACCGATCATCGACTGCACCGAGACCTGCCCTGCGGCGGGGAGGGCCGCCGCGCCGACGAGCGCCGCGACGATCACGACGGTCCGGCGGAGGAGGCGGGGCAGCGGCGCGGTCCCCGGGGCGGCGGCGGACGACGGCGACATGGGTGATCCTCGGCGAAAAAAGGGCGGCAGGACGTCGATTTGGTACTGTATCGGCACCTGCCCGGGCGTGCCACCGCCTCCGCCCAGACCCGGAAATCCAGCCCGATGCTTCTCGGCGCCGTCTTCGAACGTGAGGTCGCCTTCGCGCCGCGGGCCCGTGGCCTGTACGTGGCGCGGGCGGTCTATGCCGGCGCCCTGCTGGCGATCCTGGCCACCTGCTGGCTGGTGGTCACGGGCTCGCAGTCGGTGTCGACCGCCGGGGACACCGCCCGCTTCGGCGCGACGCTGCTGCGGATCCTCGCCCCCCTCCAGCTGACCCTGGCGATGCTCGCCGCCGCACTCACCGGGGTGGTGGCGGTGAGCACCGAGAAGGACCGCCGCACCCTGGAGCTGCTCCTGGTCAGCCGCCTCACCGACCGGGAGTTGGTGTTCGGCAAGCTCGCCGCGAGCCTCCTGCGCGTCCTGCTCCTGCTTCTGGCAGCCGTGCCGCTGTTCGCCATCACCGGGCTCTTCGGCGGGATGACGGCGGCCCAACTGGCGCGGGTCTTCGCGGTCACGGTGGCGGCGGCGCTCGCCTCGGCCAGCATCGCCACCACCGTCGCGTTCTGGAAGGACACCACCTTCCAATCGCTGGCCATCACCCTCTTCGCGCTGGTGGCGTGGGTGGCCGGGGGCGAGACCGTCGCCGCCCTGCGCGGGGCCTCCGCGGCCGCCGGCGTCTCGCCCGCGCGGGCGGTGTTCGCCGCCGTGGCCCCGGCCGGCGCGGGCACGCTCCTTCCCTTCCTGGCGACCTGCGCGGCGATCGTCGTGGCGGCCAACGTGGTGGCGGTGGCGCGGTTGCGGGCCTGGAACGTGGCCCGGGAATCGCGGGCGCGGGGCGTTCCGGCCGACGGCGACGGGCGGCGGGGGGCGATCCGGCCGTCGCGCGTGGTCTGGGACAACCCCGTCTTGTGGCGTGAGATCTGCACCCGCGCCTACGGCAGGATGATCATCGTCGTGCGTGTCGCGTGGTTCGTGCTCTTCGGAGTGGCCGTGGCGGGCATCCTCCGCGAGGCCGCCACCCCCCGCCCCGACCGGCTGGCCGTCGCGGTGGCGGTGATCCCCATGGCCCTGGCGAGCCTGGTGGCGGTCACGGCCCTGGCGGTGACGAGCGTCACCACCGAGCGCGATCGCGGCTCGCTCGACATCCTGCTGGTCAGCGACCTCGAGCCGGGGGAGTTCGTGTGGGGCAAGCTGCTCGGGGTGCTGGCGGTGGCCCGGGAGATCGTGATCCTGCCGGTGCTCCTCTGCGGGGCGCTGGTCTGGACCGGGATCGCCGGCGTGGAGGGGGGCCTCTGCCTGGCGGCGGGCATGGTGCTCCTGTCGTTCTTCGCCGCCGTGCTCGGATTCCACTGCGGGCTGTCCTACGACTCCTCGCGCCGCGCGATCGCGGTCGCCCTGGGCACGGTCACGTTCCTGTTCGTCGGCGTGGCGACGGCGATGCGGATCATGGTCGCCTTCGGCTCGAGTTTCGAGCTCCAGCTCGCCCCCTTCCTCGCCGTGATCGTGGGCGGTGCCGTGGGGCTCTACGCCGCCCTCTCGGCGCGGAATCCGTCTCCTGCCATCGCCTGGACGTCGGCGCTGCTGCCGGGGCTGACGTTCGTCGCGATCACGTCGTTCCTGCAGGGCAACACGCTGCAGGTGCTGTTCGTCGTCACGGCCGCCTACGGCTTCGCGACGGCGGCGCTGCTGGTGCCCGCGATCGGCGCGTTCGACCTGCTCACCGGACGGACGACGACCGGCGACTGAGCCCGGTCGCAGCCGCACCGGCCGGGCCGGCGGCGGTGAGATTCGCCAGCCGCTCGGCCGTGTCCGCGGGCGCTCCGCCGCGCGCCAGCGCCGCCCGGTAGCTCTCGCAGGCCTCGTCGGTGCGCCCCAGCGCTTCCTGCGCCATCCCCTCCAGGCCGAGCACGAGGCCGGGCGTGGCCGCCGGTCCGTAGGAGTCGGACAGGTGCGCGAGCGTGGCCAGGGCGCGCTGCGGGAGGCCCAGATGGCGGTAGGTCTCGGCGGCGTCGAGGAGCAGGGCACGGTCGTCCGGAGCCAGGGCCAGACCGCGGTGGAAGTCGGCCAGCGCCTCCTCGTGCCGCCCCCGCGCCAGCGCCACGCGTCCGTGGAGGTGCCAGACCTCCGCCGAGCGCGGCGTGGCACGCAGCGCGGCGTCGGCCATGCGATCGGCGTCGTCGAGGAGGCCCATCTCGAGCGCCATCCTGCCCCCGGCCAGCAGCGTGGCCCCGTCGTCGGGGGCGATCCGCAGCCCCTCCTCGATCTGCGCCCGTGCCGCGGGCCGCTCGCCGCGCTGCCAGAGCACGGCGGCGTAGTGCCGCCGCGCCTCCGCGTCCGACGGGCAGCGCTTCACCGCCTCCGCGAGGAGCGTCTCGGCGCCGGCGTAGTCCTGCTGCCCGACCGCCGCCAGCCCCTCGCTCGAGAGCCGCCGCGCCTCGGCGAGCCTGCGGGGCGCGGCGCCGGAGGACTGCACGAGCCGGCAGCCGGCGGCCCCGGCCACGGCGAGGCACACCAGCGCCGCGGACACCGGCGCCGGCACCGCGCCGAGCGGGGCGTGACGGCGCGGTCCCTGGCACGGTCGCGCGACCTTCGCGGCGGTGATGGGATCGGCGACCCGCATGGCGTCGGGACTCTAGGACCGCTCCCGGGGCATGGGCAATGCGAAGTGGCGACGGGGCGCGGGCGGATCGCCGCCCCCGGAACGCGGTCCGGGACGGCACCGGCGGCCGGAAGGAGGCTGGGCAACCTGGGTCGTCGGGCAGGTTTGCTCCGCCGCGGCCGGTGGGTCTTCCACGGCGCCCCCCGCGACCGCCGACTACCTTGACGGAGTCCCCCTCCCCCCGGACACCCGGCCCGTGCCCTCCGACGCGACCCCCCCCGCCCCGGCGCGGAAAGACGAGTTCCATCCCTACCCCTTCTGGGCACCGCGCTTCTGGCACGGCATGCCCTTGGGGGTGTGGCTGCCGCTGTGGGCGGAGAACCGCTTCGTGGCGTCGCCGTCGCGGCTCGGGCTGGTCGCCACGATCTCGGCCGCCGCGGTCTTCAATTCGCTGGCCACCCCGCTGGCGAACCTCGTCTACGGGCGTCGCGTGGCCGCACCCCCGCCGACGGCGCCGCCGCTGTTCATCATCGGCCACTGGCGCAGCGGCACCACGCTCCTCCACGAGTTGCTGATGCTCGACCGGCGCCACTGCTGCCCGAACACGCTGCAGTGCTTCGCCCCGTCGCACTTCCTCCTCACCGAAGGTTTCCTCTCGGCCACCATCGGCTGGATGATGCCCAAGCAACGCCCCATGGACGACATGGCCGCGGGGCTCGACCGGCCACAGGAGGACGAATTCGCGCTGGTCAACCTCGGCGCCCCCTCCCCCTACCGCCGCATGGCCTTCCCGCGCACGTCGTCGCGGCATCCGGTCGCCCTCGACGTCACCCGTCTGCCGGCGCCCGAACTCGCGCGCTGGAAGCGGACGATCCGGCATTTCCTCGCCACGCTCGCCGTCCGCGACGACCGCCGCCCGGTCCTCAAGAGCCCGCCGCACACCGCGCGCGTCGCCGTCCTGCGCTCGCTCTTTCCCGGGGCCCGCTTCCTGCACGTCGTCCGCGACCCGTTCGTCGTCTTCCCCTCCACCGTCCGGCTGTGGCGGTCGATGAACGCCACGCAGGCGCTGCAGGTCGACCCGGGGGACGATCTCCCGGAGTACGTCTTCGAGTGCTTCGACGAGATGTACGCGGCGTTCGAGCGCGACCGCCCCCTCCTCGGCCCCGGCGAGCTCCACGAAGTGCGTTACGAGGACCTCGTCGCCGACCCGGAGGGCCGCCTCGCCGAGGCCTACGCCGCCCTCGATCTGGGCGACTTCGAGGCGGTGCGCGGGGCGGTCCGCGCCGAGACGCGCCGTCCCTACCGCACCAACACCTATCGCCACGATCCCGCCGTCGTGGCGGAGGTCGCGCGTCGCTGGAAGCCCTTCATCGAGCGCTACGGCTACGCGGCGCCCCCCGCCGGCTGATCCGCCGGCGCAGGCCGCGGCGCCGCGGGCCGCGACCACTTCACCGCGCCGGGGGCCGCCAGGTCGCGCAGCTCCTCGCGCAGTTCCTCCGGCGTCATGCGCAGGCGGCGCTCGGCGCCCCATCGGCGGATCGCGTGGCGCGCCAGCGCCGCCGCCACCGCGGCCGCCACCAACGGCCACAGCGCCGCCAGCGCCGCCGGCACCGCGCGCCCGACGTGGGCGACGACCGCCGCCGACGG
>CAISKG010000012.1 GCA_903885855.1 uncultured Planctomycetaceae bacterium | reverse complement strand
GGCCACCTGGCTCTGGGCGATCTCCTGCGCGAACGTCAGCGAGACGGCGCTGCAGAAGGGGCAGGCCCGGGCCGTCGTGGGCGCGGCGAGGGCCAGCGGCAGGAGCACGAGCGCGAGGGCGCGGCGGAAGCGGGAGCGGTGGGTGTGGTTCATACCCCGATTTTAGCAGCCGGCCGGCCAGGGCTCCTGCGCCGATTGGAGGCGGCGGCACGGTTTTTCGAGCGTGGGGACGGCCGGCCGGGGGTCAGCCGGAGCCCTGCAGCCAGCGCGACACGTCGGCCCGGTAGGCGGCCAGCGCCGGCACGAGGGCCGCCAGGATCGCCAGCCCCACCAGGCCCGGCACGAGGAGCGCCTCGGCGAGGGGCGCCGAGGAGAGGAACCCGGCCCGCACGCCGGCGTTGGCGGCGATCCAGGGGCCGATCGCCGCCACGATCCCGTGGCCCAGCACCCAGCCCACGAGTCCCCCCCCGACGGCCAGCATCACCGCCTCGATGAGGACGGTGGCCAGCACGTGCGACCGCCGGGCCCCCAGGGCCCGCATGATCGCCACGTCGCGGCTGCGCTCCAGCGACGACCCGACCATGCTGATGAGGATGCCCAGCGCCGACACGAGCACCACCAGCGACGTCACCAGGAGCAGCACCAGCTCCAGCGGGCGCACGAACAGGTCGAGGAGCTGGCGGATCTCCGCCACCGGCAGCGCGGCCTGCGCCTCGCGCCCCTCGTTGATGGCGGTGCGCAGTCCCATCGCCGTCAGCTCCGGGGGGAGGCCGGGCAACGACGCGGTCTCGAGGAGGATGGCGGTGACCTCGCGCTGCACCTCCGGGAGCGGGGCCGGGCCGTCCCCGGACGGCGGCGGCCCGGCCGGCGCCTCCACCCCGTCGGGCAGCGGCTTGGCGTGGCCGTCCTGGAGATAGAAGCCCTCCATGTTGACGAACACGCCGCGGTCGATCGGCGTCCAGGTGCGCTCGAGGATCCCGACGACGCGGAAGGGATCGTGCTCCTTGCCGTCGTCGGCGCCGTGGGTGGGGGAGAAGGGATCCCCCACGCGCAGGGAGAGCGTCTCCGCCACGGTGGCCCCGATGACGCCGGCGAAGAAGTCGTCGTCGCGGAAGTTCTCCCCGGCGGCGAAGCGGAAGGGCTCGCCGTCGCCGCGCGTGAGCTTGCCGAAGAAGTCGGCGTTGGTGCCGATGACGCGGAAGCTGCGGTAGTAGTCCCCCATGCAGGTCGGCACCGCGACGGCGGTGCTCGCCGCGTAGCGGCCGTCGACGCCGTCGCTGCGCCGCGCGGCCGGGAGGAACTCCCGGTAGAACTCCCAGCCCACGTTCTCGATCGGCTTGCTGATGAAGTAGACGGTGTTGAGCACCAGCTGCAGCGGGCTCCCCTTGGCCCCCACGATCATGTTGTAGCCCAGCCCGGCGCCGCTCTCGAACGCGCGCTTCACGAGCGCCCCGGTGACGAGCGTCGCCACCACCAGCGCCACCCCGAGGGCCAGGGAGAGGGCCGTCAGCCCGCTCGAGAGGGGCCGTTGCCGGATGTTGCGCCAGGCGATGCCGGGGAGATTCATGGGGCGGGGCGCCGCAGGACGGCGGCGGCACGGTTGAAGTCCTCGAGCCTCAGGCGGCGCGGGAAGGCCCCCGCCACCTCCGCCGAGTGCGTCACCACCACCAGCGCCACCCCGTGCTCGCGCGAGGTGCCGCACAGCAGGTCGATGACCTGGGCCTGGTGGGCGGCGTCGATGCTGGCCGTCGGCTCGTCGGCCAGGAGCACGCGCGGCCGGTTGGCCAGGGCGCGGGCCACGGCGACGCGCTGCTGCTGGCCGGTGGACAGCTCCGCGGGGCGGTGGTGGAGGCGGTGGCCGAGGTCGACGGCCTCCAGTAGTCCGATCGCCCTGCGCCGGTCGGGGCGGCCGGAGCCGAAGGCCATCGCCACCAGCACGTTCTCCAGGGCGGTGAACCCGGGGAGGAGGTTGAAGGTCTGGAACACGAGCCCCAGCTTGTCGGCGCGCACCCGGTCGCGCCGCGCCTCGTCGAGGCGCCCCAGGTCGATGCCGTCGATCGCGACCCGGCCCGAATCGGGGCGGGTGATCCCGGAGATGACGTTCAAGAGGGTCGACTTGCCGGAGCCGCTGTGCCCCTCGAGGGCCACCTGTTCCCCGGCCTCGACGGCCAGGAAGTCGATGTCGAGAACGTCGACACGCTCCCCCCCCGGCATCGTGAAGGATTTGCGCACCTGCTCGAGCTGGATGACGGGCGGCGGCATGGGGGGGGCCTGGGCGGGTGCGACGTGGAAGTATTCACGATCCGCGCCCCACGGGGAAGGGCGGCGCGGCCGGCGGTTTGAGCGGCGCGTCGGCGGGGAGGTATATTCCGCGTCCTTCCGGCCCCGGGCCCGCTCGGAGAGCGGGCGGTGGCCGGCCCATCCCCCAGGCGCCCGTGCCTTTTCGGCGCCCGAGTCCCCAGGAGCCCGCCCGTGTCCATCCGCGTCGGCATCAACGGCTTCGGCCGCATCGGTCGTCTCACCTACCGGGCCATCTACGAGAAGTACGGCCTCGACGGCGACGTGCAGGTCGTCGCGCTCAACGACCTCACCGATGCCAAGACCAACGCCCACCTCCTGGAATTCGACTCCAACTACGGCCCCTTCAAGAAGAGCGTGGCCCACGAGGGCAACGACCTCGTCGTCGACGGCCGGCGGATCAAGGTTTTTGCCGAGAAGGATCCCGGCGCGATCGACTGGTCGAGCCAGGGCGTGCAGGTCGTCGTCGAGAGCACCGGCTTCTTCACCGACGCCACCAAGGCGGTGGCCCACCGGCGCGGCAGCGTCAAGAAGGTGGTCATCTCCGCGCCGGCCAAGAACGAGGACCTGACGATCGTCCTCGGGGTCAACAACGAGATGTACGACCCGGCCCGCCACCACGTGATCTCCAACGCCTCCTGCACGACCAACGGCCTGGCGCCGGTGGCGAAGGTCCTCCACGAGACCTGGGGCATCGACCGCGGCCTGCTGACCACGGTGCACGCCTACACCAACTCCCAGAAGACGGTCGACACCGCCGCCAAGGATCTCCGCGACGCCCGTGCCGCCGCGATGAACATCGTCCCCTCGAGCACCGGCGCCGCGAAGGCGGTGGGGCTCGTGATCCCCGCCCTGCAGGGGAAGTTCACCGGGATGGCGTTCCGCGTCCCCACGCCGACGGTGAGCGTGGTCGACTTCACGGCGCTGTTGCTCAAGGAGGCGTCGCCCGCCGACATCAACGCCGCCATGAAGAAGGCGGCGGAGGGCCCCCTGAAGGGGATCCTGCGCTACACCGAGAAGGAGCTGGTCTCGACCGACCTCAAGGGGGATCCCCACAGCTCGATCTTCTCGGCCGTGGACACCATCGGCCTGGGGAACTTCGTCAAGGTGGTGAGCTGGTACGACAACGAGTGGGGCTACTCCAACCGCGTCGCCGACCTGCTCAACTTCCTCGAGGACCGGGGGCTGTAGGCTCGGCGGGGGGCCGCGAGCCGGCTCGCACCTCCCGGCTACCTCGCGGCCGGCGGAGGCGTCGCCGGCAGCGGTGGAAACTTCGCCTCGCGGCCTGTGTCGATCGCCATCGGCTCGAGGCCGTCGAGTTCGGCGGTCGAGAGGGGCACGACGCGGGGCTTGTTCGGG
>CAISKG010000011.1 GCA_903885855.1 uncultured Planctomycetaceae bacterium | reverse complement strand
TAGGGGACGTTGAAGCTCGACCCCGGCGCGACGAGCACGTGCTTGCGCTCGAGCAATTCCAGCGCGAACGCCTGATCGGAGAAGCCGGCCCCCGCGGCCCCGAGCCGCTCGGTGGCCACGCGCACGAAGCCGTACATCGCCCCGCGCGGTGGGACGAGGGTGAGGAAGCGGCTCCGTGCCACCGCCTCGAGCAGCGCCTGGCGGGTGGCGTGGAGGCGGCCACCGGGACGCGTGAGATCGACGATCGACTGGTAGCCGCCCAGCGCCGTCTGCACGGCGTATTGCCCCGGCACGTTGGAGCACAGCCGCAGCGAGGCGAGCAGCTCCACCGCCTGGAGGTAGTCACGCGCGTGCTCGCGCTCCCCGGAGACCACGAGCCAGCCGACGCGCAGGCCGCAGGCCCGGTAGATCTTCGAGAGCCCGCCGAAGGAGAGGCAGGGGACGTGCCGGGCGAGCGTGGCCGCGGGGACGAAGGCCGCGTCGTCGAAGAGCATCTCGTCGTAGATCTCGTCGGCGCAGAGCACCAGCCGGTGCCGCTCGGCGATCCGCACCAGCCCCTCGAGCGTGCCGCGCGGATAGACGGCGCCGGTGGGGTTGTTGGGGTTGATGAGGACCAGCCCGCGCGTGCGCGGGGTGACCAGCGCCGCCACCTCGTCGGGATCCGGCACGAAGCCGTTCTCCGGGCGGCAGGGGTAGTGCACCGCCCGCGCGCCGTGGATCACCACCGACGCCGTCCACAGCGGGTAGTCGGGGCTGGGCACGAGCACCTCGTCGCCCGGATTGAGCAGCGCCCGCATGGCGATCATGATCATCTCGGAGACGCCGTTGCCGACGTACACGTCGTCGGCGCTGACGTCCATCACGCCGCGCGTCTGCTGCTGCATGACCACCGCCTCGCGCGCCGGGAAGATGCCCTTCTGGTGGCAGTAGGGATCGGCCTGGTGGAGGTTCTCGACGATGGCGCGCCGCATCGACTCGGGCATCCGGAAGCCGAATGCGCCGGGGTTGCCGATGTTGAGCTTGACGATCTCGTGGCCGGCGCGCTCGAGCTCCTCGGCGCGGCGGGCCAGGGCCCCCCGGATCTCGTAACGGACGTCGTGGAGGTGCTCGGAAGCGCGGAGCGGGGGGAGGCTCATGGGGCGTGGCGGTGGAGCGTCGCGGAAGGTGGGATGACCAGAAGAAGGTAGCAGACGGCCGCCCGGGCGGGGCGCCGGCCGGCGGCGCCTCGCCGATGGTAGGATGCCTCGTCGGGGGGCGGCACCGGGCCCTCGGGGGAGTGGGCGGGATGGAAGGCTTTTTCGTGCTGCTGCTGCTGGCGTTCGCGGCGGCGGTCTTCGCCGTTCCGATCGCCACGCTCGTGGCCATCCGTCGGCTCGAGCGCGGTCAGGAAAAGGACACCTCCCGGCTGCTCCACCGCCTCGACGCCATCGAGCGCGCGCTGCGGTCGGCCGGGTCGTCGCAGCCGTCTGGCCGGGCCGCCGGCCCGTTTGCCGAGCCGACGACGACGACGATGCCGGCTCCCGCCGTCGTCGGGCCCGCGGCCGTTCCCGACTCCCCCGCGGCAGCCTTCCCGACGGCCGGCCCGGTGCCGGAGTTGCAGCCGGAGATCGTGGCGGAGCCACGGAGCCCCTTCGGAGCCGGGGCGCTGCCGGTTCCGGCGGCCCGGGAGGGGGGGCTGCCGCAGTCCTCGGAGGCCGCCGCCCCCACGGCCGCCGTCGCCCGCGCCGCGACGCTCCCCAAGGCGGGCCCGCGTGTGCCCGAGCCGCCGCGCACGCCCGGGGCCTTCGAGACCGCCGCGCGCGACATCCTCGGGCGCGCGTGGCGCTGGATCATCGTCGGCGAGGAGCACGTGCCGCCGGGCGTCTCGCCGGAATTCGCCGTCGCCAGCCAGTGGCTCCTGCGCGTCGGCGTAGTGACGCTCGTCTGCGGGATCGGGTTCTTCCTCAAGTACTCCATCGACAAGGGCTACCTCACCCCCCCGGCGCGCGTCGGCCTGACGACGGTCTTCGGGATGGGAATGCTCGTCGCCGGCACGCGCCTGCTCGGCCGGCGCTACCACGTGCTCGGGCAGGGGCTCCTCGGCGGCGGCATCGCCGCGCTGTTCTTCGCGATCTACGCGGCGCACCACTTTTTCCAGCTCATCGACGCCGGCACGGCCTTCGGCCTCATGGCGGCGGTGACGGCGTTGGCCTGCGGCATCGCCGTGGGCTTCGACTCGCTCCTCGTCGCGGTGCTGGGCATCATCGGCGGGTACGCCACGCCGATGATGTTTCCCGGCGCCGGGGCGGGGCTCGTGCCCCTGCTGATCTACGTGCTCGTGCTCGGCTGCGGCATCCTGGGGATGTCGGCCTGGAAGAACTGGCCCCTGCTGACGGCCCTGGCCTTCCTGGGGACGTGGGGCGTGGTGCTGCCGGCGATCCGGGCACTCTACGCCCCCGAGCAGTTCGCCGCGGTGTTCCCCTTCCTCGTGGCCTATTTCGCCCTCTTCTCCACCGCCACGATCCTCTTCAACGTCGTCCGCGGTCTGCCCGCGAATCTCCTCGATCTGCTGGCGCTGGTGGTGAACGCCGGTGTGTTCTTCGCCGTCGGCGGCCGGCTCGTCGACGAGGCGCACGGCCGGCAGTGGGTGGCGGCGCTGGCGGTGGGGCAGGCGGCGTTCTACGCCCTCCACGTGCAGGTGGCCCTGCGCCGCCGGCTCGTCGACCGGGGGCTCGTGGTGTCGTTCCTGGGGCTCGCGTCGTTCTTCCTCACCGTCGCCGTCCCGCTGCTGTTCGCCCCCGAATGGGTCACCGCCAGCTGGGCGGTGGAGGCGGTCGTGCTCCTGTGGATGGCCGACCGGCTGGGGAGCCGCTTCCTGCGCGTCGCCGGCGTGGTCGTCGCCGGGCTCGTCATGGCCCGCTTCGCGTTCCTCGATCTGCCACGCGATTTCGGCGCTGGCCTCGTCGCCCCGGCGGGCGTCGACGGGGCGCCGGCGCTCGCCGAGTATGCCGGGGAACTCGTGCGCCGCTTCGTCGGCTACGGCGTGCCGATCGTCGGCCTGGCGGCGTCGGCGTGGCTGCTGCGCGCCGCGGCCGAGCGCGAGGCGGCCGTCCGGGCCGCCGGCGGCACCGGTGACGACGGGCCGATCGCGGATTCCAACGACATCCCGCCGGTGCCGGGCTGGCCCGGGGTGGTGGAGACGGTGGTCGCGCTGGGGATGCTGCTCTTCGGCCTCTACCTGCACCTCGAGATCTCGCGGACGGTGGGCTTCATCCACGCGCCGCTGCGCCTGCCGGCGCTGACGCTCCTGTGGATCGCAGGCGCCGCGGCCATCCTCGCCAGCCTGGGGCGCTGGGGGGCGGAGGTGGTCGGCCCGCTGCTGCTGCTGGCCGTCGGCGCCATCACGGCCAAGCTCTTTCTCTGGGATCTGCCCAGCTGGGAGCCCGACGCCCGCGCGGTCTACGGCGGCGGTTGGCGGGCCGGCGACGCCCTCATGCGCCTCGTCGACTTCGGCGCCGTGGCCGGCTTCTGCGGCGCGGCCGTGGCGCTCCTCGGCTCGCGTCGGCCCCTGGCCATGGTGCGCACCGTCTGCCTGGTGGCGGCGCTCGCGGCCCTCTTCGCGTGGCTTTCGCTCGAGACGGGCACCTTCCTTCACACCTTCGCCCCCGGCTTCCGCTCCGGTGGGATCTCGATCGTCTGGGCGCTCTTCGCCCTCGGTCTGCTTTTCGCCGGCATCGCGCGCAACGAGAAGCTCCTCCGCTACGCCGGTCTGGCCCTCCTGGCGGTGGTGTCGATCAAGGTCTTCCTCTCCGATCTCGACAACCTCGATCCGCTGTGGCGGATCGTGGCCTTCATCACCCTCGGCGTCCTCCTCCTCTTCGGCTCCTTCCTCTACCTCCGCTTCCGCGAGCGCCTCACCGGCACGGCCGACGCGGCCTCCGCGGCGGATCGCCAGGATCCCGCACCGTGAGCATGCCTTCCCCGCCGCGCCCTATCCCCCGCCCGGTCGCCCTGGTCGTGGCGCTCGTGATCCTGGCCGGACCGGCGCGGGCGGGGGCCGCCGACGCCGAGTTGTTGCGTTTCCGCCGGCCGATCGCGCTCGAGGCCCGGGCGGGGGAGGAGCTGGTGGCCGTGCCGCTCGACGCGGGTGTCTACGCGGCGACGGCCGACGGATTCGCCGATCTGCGCGTGCTCGACGCCGATGACCGCGAGGTGTCGCGCGTGGTGCGGGCCGCGGCCGTGACCCGGTCGCGCACGGTGCGCGACACCGTCCGCGCAGGTGCGCTTTCCGCCCGGCCGCTGGCCGACGGCACGCTCGAGGTGGATTTCACGGTCGCCGCCGACCCCGCGCCGCCGCCGATCCACGGCCTCCGCATCCTCACCTCCCTGGTCGACTTCGAGCAGTCGGTGGAGGTGTCCCACGCGGGGGCGGACGGGGTCTTCCACGCCGTGGGCGGCCCGGTGCTGCTCTACGACTACTCGCGCTTCGCCGACACGCGCTCGGTGGAGGTCGTGCTTGCGGAGGGGGATCGCGGGGAGTCCGCGGGCACCTGGCGGCTGCGCTTCGCCGACCCGACGGTGGAGCAGCGGGCGAGCCTGACGGCGCTGGTGCGCACGCTCGAGGAGGGGCGGGAGACGAGCGTCGAGGAGACGTCGATCGTGGGCCGCAGTCCCTTCCGCATCGACGGGATCGAGACCTGGCGCGAGCGGGTGGTCGCCGAGCCGCGCGCCGCGGACGACGCCGAGGTGGCCCTCGGGGGCTGGGAGGCCGTCGAGGAGGAGGAGGGGCGCGTGACGCGCGTGCGCGTGCGGTCGGACCGGACGCCGATCACCGGCTTCCGCATCGACGCCGCCGAGCGCAATTTCAGCCGGCGGGTGCGGGTGGAGATCCCGGGCGACGAGCGCTCCGCGGCCGGCGGTCGCACGGGACGGGCGGCCGCGCGCGTGCTCGCCGAGGGAAGCGTCGCCCGCATCGACCTGCGCGGCATCGTCCGCGACCGCGCGCTCGTGACGCTGCCCGAGTCGCGGGCGCGGGCCTTCGAGATCGTGATCGCCAACGGCGACAGCCGGGCCCTCGCGCTGACGGCCGTCTCGGCCGTGGGGCCCGCGCGCGAGGTGGTGTTCGTCGCCCGGCCGGGGCAGCACTACCGGCTGGCCTACGGCGCCGCCGCCGGCGCCGACCTGCCCGCCCCGCGCTACGACACCGCCGCGATCGACGCGGCGCTGGCCGCCGGCGAGGTGCCGCTGGCCGGTGCGCTCGGGGAGCCGAACGAGCGCGAGGTGGTGGCGCCCGAGCGCCCCCTCGTGTCGCGCGTGCTCGCCGATCCCTGGGCCGTGGGGGGGGTGGTCCTGGTCCTGGCGGCGTGGTTGGCCGTCTCGCTGGCCCGGGCCGCGCGGCGGCTCGACGCCGGGGGTGGCCCCGGTGGCCGCGATTCGTGATCCGCGGGAGCCGCGGCTTCCCGGGATCCGGGGCGCAGGCTACGATTGAGGCCACGTCAGGAGAGAGTCGCAAGACCGCCGAAGGCTGAACGCTCAGGCACCGAGGACTGACGAACGACACTGTTGGAGAGCGGGTCGGCCCCCCGGGCCGGCCCCACCGAAGGGGCAAACCGTCGGCGCGGCCGGCGGCGAATCTCTCAGGTACCAGGACAACAGGGTTCCGCGGACGGGCCGTCGCCCGCCCACAGCACGGGAGCCCTGCCATGTCCCCTTCGGCACCCTCCGCCTCCGTTCCCCGCCGCCCCCGTGCCGCCGAGGCGCCTGCCGGCCTGCCGGCCGACTTCGCCGACCGCCACATCGGCCCCGGCCCCGACGACCTCGGGCGGATGCTCGCCGAGGTGGGCGTGGCGTCGCTCGAGGAGCTCGTGGAACGCGTGGTGCCGGCGAGCATCGCCCGGCAGGAGCCGATGCGGCTCCCCGCGGCGCTTGCCGAGACCGAGGCCCTCGGTGAACTGCGCGGCATCGCCGCCCGCAACCAGCGCCTGCGGAGCTTCATCGGGCAGGGCTACCACGGCACCGTCACACCGGCGGTGATCCTGCGCAACGTCCTGGAGAATCCCGCCTGGTACACCGCCTACACCCCCTACCAGGCCGAGATCAGCCAGGGGCGCATGGAGGCGCTGGTCAACTTCCAGACGATGATCTGCGACCTGACGGGCATGCCGATCGCCAACGCCTCGCTCCTCGACGAGGCCACCGCCGCGGCGGAGGCGATGACGCTGGCGCTGCGGGTGTCGACGTCGAAGTCGCGCACGTTCATCGTCGACGCCGGCTGCCACCCGCAGTCGATCGAGGTCCTGCGGACCCGCGCCGAGCCCTTGGGCATCGAGGTGGTGGTGGGGGACGCGGCGGCGCTCGCCGGCGCCCGCGAGGCCTTCGGGATCCTCGTCCAGTATCCCACGACGACCGGCGAGGTCCGCGACTGGCGCGAGGTCGCCCGCCGCGCCCGCGCGGCGGGCACGGCGGTGGTCGTCGCCACCGACCCGCTGGCGCTGGTGCTCCTCGAGCCGCCCGGCGCGTGGGGGGCCGACATCGTCGTCGGCACGACGCAGCGTTTCGGCATGCCGATGGGCTGCGGCGGCCCGCACGCGGCGTTCCTCGCCTGCCGCGACGAGTTCAAGCGGTCGATGCCCGGCCGGCTGGTGGGGGTGAGCGTCGACGCGCACGGCCGCCCCGCCTACCGTCTCGCGCTCCAGACGCGCGAGCAGCACATCCGCCGCGAGAAGGCGACGAGCAACATCTGCACCGCCCAGGTGCTCCCGGCGGTGGTGGCGAGCATGTACGCGGTGTGGCAC
>CAISKG010000010.1 GCA_903885855.1 uncultured Planctomycetaceae bacterium | reverse complement strand
GACGCTCGACGGCGACGGCCACGATCACTCCCGGGACGAATTCGAGGGTCTGGCGCAGCCTGCCGGCGATGGCTCCCTCGACGGCCATCCGCCGCGCCGACGCGGCATCGAGGCCGGGGCCGTCGGCGCCGTCGCGGAGCGGCCCGGCGAACACGCGCCCGCTCGAGAGATCGGTGACGGCCACGTGCTCGGGCTCGAGTCCGGCGACCGACGCGGCGACGAGCACGCGGATGCCGTGGGCCCGGACGGCGTCGAGCTCCGTGCCGGAGGCCGGGCGGATTCCCACGCTGGCGGTCTTCTTCGATTCCTGGCGGAACCCCTCGCCGCGGGCCTCGTCGTAGAGCACGGCGGCCCGGTCGATGCCGGGCATCGAGGCCAGCACCAGGGCCAACTCATCCTGCCGCGCCACCTTGAGCGACTCGGCGCGTGCCGCCGGCGAGACCCACATCCCGCCCTCGGAGATCGCCTGCTGGAAGCGCGTGCCCCAGGGCTTGGGGAGGGCGTCGCCGTCGACGACGGCGCGCTTGTAGGCGCTCTGCCGCGACCGCGGCACCCACACCTGCCCGGACTCGGTGCGGTAGTCGGTGAGACCGGCCCGGTCCAGCGCCGCCTCCACGGCGGCCAGCTGCGCCGCGTCGAGCGCGGTGCCGTCGAGCAACGGGGCCTCGGTCGCCTCGGGGCGCTGGCGCACGAGCCAGGCGGCACCGCCGATCGAGGCCGCCACCAGACCGATCGCGACAAACTGGGCCGGGCTCAGCGGCAGCGGGCGGGGCCCTCCCGTGGCATGCGGTCGCGCGTCCATGCAGTGCTCCTGGGGATCGTCCTAGGCCGCCCGCCGCAGCGCCGCGCGGCCCACGGGGAGACGCACCGTGAAGGCGGTGCCGCCATCGGGACAGTCGGCCACGACCAGCGCGCCGCCGAGGGCCGTGGCACGGCGTCCGACCTCCGCCAGACCGGCCCCGTGGTCGCCGGCGGCCGGCCCGGAGTCGGCGACCTCGATCTCCACCGCGTGCGGACAGCGCACGGCCGTGATCGTCACGCCGCGGCCGCGGCGGCCGCGCCAGGGGTCGCGCCGGGCCCCGTCCATCGAGCGGGCCAGCAGGGGGGCGAGGAGACGTCGGAGCGTCTCGCGGTCGGTCGGCAGCGGCAGCGCGGCGGGGACGTCCACCTCCACGTCGACGTCGTGCCCCGCGCCGGCCCGCGCCTCGGCGACGAGCTCCTCGACGAGCTGCCGCGTGGTGGGGTGGGCATCCGCCCGTGCCGGAAAGGTCCGCAGCCGGGGCGGCGGCAGCGGGTGGCCCTCATGCCGGCGGACGCCGGTCCGACGCGGGTCGCTGGTCATCGTGGATCCTCCGGCATTCCATGCCGATCCGTCGGGGAATCCCCCATCGACCGCGGGCGGCGCTCGGGCCGACCCTGCGGTGCGTGGCACGGTCATCCATGACCGTGTTCCGCGTCAGTCGCCGCCCGCGGCGGCGGATCGATGTCCAGTGCCTCCTAGGCCCGGGCGGCCGCGCGCTCCCCCGACACCCCGCAGATCTCGTCCATCAGCCAGCGGTTGACGTCGGCGAGGATCATCCGCGACAGATCGTCGCGCCCCGGGTAGATGCGCATCGCGAGCGTCGCCCCCGCGGCGTGGAACAGCCGCAACGTCGCCTCGGTGGGGCGGAGCACGGCGGCCGGCGCCTCCTTCCGGCAGCAGAAGAGCATGGGAAGACGGCGCACGTCGGCGAGTCGGGCCAGCGCGCGCTCGCCGTGGGGGAAGGCTCCACCGAGCGACACCACCCCCGCGAAGGTGCCGGCGTGGCGGCAGCCGATGCGGAACGCCTCCGTGCCGCCGCGTCCGTGGCCCACGAGGAACATCCGCCCGGGATGGATCGACAGCGTGCCCCGCACCCGGTCGATCGCCCGCCACACGGCCGGCTCGGCGTCGGCGTCGCCCGGCGCGGGCAGCGGCTGCACGGCGACGTGGTTGCGCAGGCTCACGCGCGCCATGGTCCGGCCGAGATCGAACGACGTCCGCCGCGGATCGGCGAGCCACACGATGAGCGGATAGGCGTATCCGGGCTCGTAGCCGGTGGGCACGAACACGCGTCCGGCGTCACCGGCGATGCCGCCGTCGGGCGCCGCGGCGGTGTCCCGGGCCCGCAGCGCACCGGCCGGTCCCGCCGAGCGGGCGGCCCCGGCCTGTGCCTCGGCCGGCGACGGAGCGACCGCCTCCGGGAAGAGCGGCGCGGCGACCTCCGGCAGGCCCGACCGGGTGGGGCTCGTCCAACGGTGGCTCATGGTGCACCTCGCGACGGGGACGGCCGCACCGGGGGGATTCCCGGGCGGCGAACGCGGGGTTCTAGCCGAACCGGCGGCGTCGCTTCAACGCCAGACCCGCCCCGGCGGCGCCCCGCGGGGGACGCGGGGCCGCCACCGGCGTCGAGACGGCCGACGGGGCAGGATGGGAAAGAGCGCCGGCGGCGGTGCGGGGGCGGCGGCGCCGGCGTCGGACGCGTCAGGCGGTGAGCCGGTTCATCACCGCCACCAGCTCCTTGACCGCAGCGATGCTCTTGTCGAGGCCGGCCCGCTCCTGGGGCTCGAGGCGCAACTCGACGATCTTCTCCACGCCGCCGGAGCCGAGGATCACCGGCACACCCACGAAAAAGCCCCCCACGCCGTACTCCTTGTCGCAGTAGGCGGCACACGGCACGAGGCGCTTCTTGTCGCGCACCACCGCCTCGACCATCTGGGCGGTGGCGGCGGCCGGCGCGTAGTAGGCGCTGCCGGTCTTGAGGAGGCTGACGATCTCGGCGCCTCCGTCGCGCGTCCGCTTGACGATCGCCTCGAGCCGCTCGGCGGGGATCAGCTGGGTGACGGGGATCCCGCCGACGCTCGTGCAGCTGGGGATCGGCACCATCGTGTCGCCATGGCCGCCGAGGAGCATGGCCGAGATGTCCTCGACCGACACGCCGAGTTCCATCGCCAGGAACGCCCGGTAGCGGGCGGTGTCGAGGATGCCGGCCTGCCCGATGACGCGGTGGGCGGGGAACCCGGTGACCTGGAACGTCCGCTGCACCATGGCGTCGAGCGGATTGCTGACCACGATCACCACCGCGTTCGGGCTCGTGTCGCGGATCCGCGCCGCCACGTCGCCCACGATCTTGGCGTTGGTGGAGAGCAGATCGTCGCGGCTCATTCCCGGCTTGCGGGCGATGCCGGCGGTGACGACGACCACGTCGCTCGACGCGGTGTCCTGCCAGTCGGTGGTGCCGGTGAGCCGGGCGTCGAAGCCGACGATCGGCGAGGCCTGGAAGAGGTCCAGGGCCTTTCCGGCGGGCATGCCCTCGGTGGCCGGAATGTCGAGGAGGACGACATCGCCCAGCTCGGCGGCGGCGCACCAGTGGGCCGTGGTCGCGCCGACGTTGCCGGCACCGATGATGGAGATCTTCGCGCGTCGCATGGCGGGTGTCCTGGGGCTCGGGAGGGGGGGAAAGGGGGGACGGAAGGCGGAGCGGGGGCGGCGTCCTGCGGGCGGGGTCGCCGGGGCGGATCGGCCACGCCGGAGGGGACGTTTTCCCCCGCCGCGCCGCCGCTGGCAAGGGGGTCGGGGGTCAGCCGTCCGGGGGCCCGTTCCCGGG
>CAISKG010000009.1 GCA_903885855.1 uncultured Planctomycetaceae bacterium | reverse complement strand
GGCTCGCCGTCCGGGCGGCCGTGCAGTCGGCCTACACCGGCTTCCCGGTTTCGGTGGTCACCGCCCGCCCGACGAGCGGCGAGTACGTGACCGTGACCTTCAACCACTCGCGCGACGACGGCGAGCCCGGCGGCGATTCCTCGGAGATCGACTTCGGCAACCGCAACCTCGGCGGGGAGGCCCGGGTGCAGGTCAACGGCCTCCTCGGGCTGGCCGGATACCCCGACGACACCGAGGCCAACTGGGTGGCCGCGTCGTCCTGGATCGCCGCGCACGAGGTGGGCCATCTGTTCGGCCTGCGTCACGCCGACTCCTTCGGTCCGATCGGCTTCGGCATCCACGCGCCGCCGGGGGGACAGGGCTACCGGGTGTGCGACGTCTTCGCCGGCAATTACGTCAATCCCGCCTACGAGGGCTCGTCCGCCGCCTGGGAGACCAACTCCCACATGCTCGCCACCGCGGCGCTGACCGGCTTCACCACCTGGAACGCCGTCGGCCCGACCTTCTTCGGCGAGCGCGAGGGGGTGAAGCTGGCCTACGCGGCCGCCGCGCCGACCACGCCCGACGGGCGCCTGCTCGTCGCGGAGCAGGCCGCGGCCCACGGCCAGCGCACGGCGGCGGGCTCTCAGTTGCTCGTGCCGGTGGCGCTCGACGTGCCCAACTCCATCCTCACCGGCCTCACCGCCGGCAAGGATCTGTTCGTCGCCGCCGTGGGCGTGGAGGCTCGGGTGGAGGGCGGCGAGACCGACGTCTACCGCCTCGAGGGGCGCCGCAGCGACGTGTGGAACGTGCAGCTGATGTCGACGGCCCTCCGGCGGCTCGGCGACGACACCTTCGACGGGATCGTCACGATCCACGACGCCGTCGGCAATCTTCTCGTGACGAGCGACGACGAATTCGAGTCGCAGGACCCGAGCGTCATCGACTTCGTCCTCCCGGCCGACGGCACCTACTACGTGGAGGTGAAGGCCTTCGACGACCCGGCCGATCCGAGCGACGGCGGCGGGGGCGCGTACGAGCTCTTCGCCTGGCGATTCGACACCGCCAACCGCACCGACGGCGCCGACACGCTCGAGGGACGCGGCGGCGACGACCTGGTCGAGGGAGGCTACGGCGACGATATCTACGTCTTCGCCGGCACGGCTCTGGGCAGCGACATCGTGCGTGAAGACGCCAGGCTCGTGCGGGCGGGCTCCGGGAATCCGGCGACGGCCGACGGTCGCGATGCCCGTGACCGGCTCGACTTCCGCACCTTCGGGGCCGCCGTCACCGTCGACCTCGCGTCGAGCGCGGCGCAGACGGTGAGCGCCGGAAATCTCGTCCTGCGGCTCTCCTCGTCGCGGAGTCCGGCCGGGGAGCCGGCGGTGTCGGCGGCCGTGGAGGAGGTGCTCGGCAGCACCGTCCACGCCAACACCTTCGTGGCCAACGCCCGTTCCAACAGGTTCGTCGGCGGGGCCGCCGCCGACACCTTCCGCTTCACGGCGCTGGCGAAGCCGGCCACGGCGGTGGATTCGTTGACCGCGGGCGCCGGGATCGACACGCTCGACTTCTCCGCCCTCTCCACCGGCATCACGCTCGACCTGGCGGCCGTGGGCCGGACGCAGATCCCGGCCGGCAAGAGCCTCCTCCGCCTCGAGGCGCTGGACATGGAGAACGTCGTGGGCACCGAGTTCCGCGACGTCATCTCCGGGAATTCGCTCGAGAACGCCCTCTGGGGCAACGCCGGCAACGATCAGCTCGTGGGCGGCGTCGGCATGGACATGCTCTTCGGCGGTCTGGGCAACGATCTTCTCAACGGCGGAGCCGGGGCCGATCTGTTGGTCGGCGGCCGTGGGGCCGACACCATCCAGGGGAGCGGCAACGACATCGCCATCGGCGGGGATTTCCAGGGCGACCGTGACAACGGCGCCGGGGTCCGCACGGCCTGGATGACCGTCGCCATGCTCCGCGTGATCCTGGTCGACTGGTCGACGTCGAAGAAGGTGGACGTCGACCTCGCCAATCCCGTGGACGACGTCGTCGACGCCGGCACCGCCGCGGAGAAGGACGTGTTCACCCTCGGCGTGGGCAACTGCTGGCTGATCATCGGTCTCGGCGACACGATCACCGACAGCGCGAATCTCAACGTCACCACGAGCGACCGTCGCAACCTGGTCTGATCGAGGTCGGGCCGTCGTGCCCGCTGGAAATCCGGCGGGTCAGATGCCCGGCGCCGGCGGCTCTTCGACGGGCAGTTCGAGCGACGGGTAGCGGGGATCGTCGCGCACCGCGGCGAGATCGGGGTCGGTGCGGAGGGTCGTCGCGTCGCGGTAGCCCGCGGCGACGGCCTGCGCGAGGGCCTCGATCGCCCGGTCGACGTTGCCGCGCCGCTCCTCCCCGTCGCTCGAGGCCGCGCAAATCGCCGCGCACTTGGCGATCGCCAGCAGCATCTCGCGGTCGTCGTGGTCGGCGGGAAGGCCGCCGGCGATCGCCAGGGCCTGCTCGCGCTTGCCGCACTGGGCGAGGGCGAGCATCCGGTCGATCTGGAGTGCGATGTTCGCGGGATCGGCGTCGGCGAGCCGCTCGCGCGAGGCGAGCGACCGTTCGAAGTTCGCCGCGGCCGTGGCGGCGTCGCCCGTGGCCCGGGCCAGCTGGCCGCGGCGGTACCAGGCCAGCGCCAGCTGCTGCACCGCCTCGACGTTTTCCGCATCCTGGGCGACGATCCCCTCGAGGATCTCCACCGCCTCGTCGTGATGCGGCCGGGCGGCGTCGAAGGCTCCCTCGCGGAGGTGGAGATCGCCGTAGTCCCCCTCCGTGGTCGCCAGCGCCACCTCGAGCGGCGGCACGCCGGGATGGGCCGTCACCAGGGCGTTCTGGATCGTGAGGCACTCGTCGTAGAGCGCGAATCCCTCCGCGCGGTCGCCGAGGAGGAAGGCCGTCTCCCCCACCAGTTTCAGCGACCGAGACAGCTCCCACTGCAGGTTGGGGTCGCCGGGGTCGGTCCGCAGGGCGTCGCGACGCGCCTCGAGCGCCCGGCGGGCGAGCGGGAGGACGGCGGCCGGATTCCCCTGCGCGTAGAGGATGGAGGCCATCTTCATGCGTGTCTCGTCCTGGAGCGCGGCGAGTTCCTCCTCCGAGACGATGCCGGTGGTGCTGCGCGGCTTGCTTCGGAGGCGGTCGCAGATCTCGAGGGCCTTGCGGCACAGGGCGATCCCCGCCTCCGGATCGTGGAGCTGCTGGGCGGTGAGCAGGCCGAGGGTCGACTGCACCGAGGCCAGGTTGAGCTGCGAGCTGTCGTGGTCCTCCTGCCGGGCGAGCTTGTCGGCGGCCTCGGCCTCCGCCAGCACCAGGCACTTGCGGTAGCGCTCGATGGCCTTGTCGAACTGCCCCGCCTCCAGGAACGCCTTGGCGTAACGGAAATTCGCCGCGAGCAGCGTGGCCGAGATGCTGGTGGTCTGCTCCGCCTTCGCCGACACCTTGTCGAGCGTCTCGATCGTCGATTCGAGGAGCTCCTGCTTGAGCTTGCGGGTGCGCGGGGCCTCGTCGAGCTGGTCCTGCACCTTCTCGATGAAGGTCTGCAGCGTGCCCAGGGCGAGCTCCGATTGCTCCGTGGCGATCTTCTCGTTGTCGCGGGCGACCTGTTCGTTCTCCTTGGCGATCCGCTCGTGGGTCTCGGCGAGGGCCTGGGCCTTGACGGCCGCCTGGCGCTGCACCTCCTTGGCGTCGCGCTCGGCGAGGATCACCACCGCGGCCACCGTGCTCCCCGCCGCCACCGTGACCAGCAGCCCGGCCACCGCCGCCAGCAGCCCCGCCACGCGGGGGTTGCGCTTGCACCAGCGCCAGGCCCGCTCCGGACCCGAGATCGGGCGGGAGAGGATCGGCTCGCCGGCCCGGTAGCGGCGGCAGTCCTCGGCGAGGGCCTCGGCGCTCGTGTAGCGCTTGGCGGGATCCTTCTCCAGGCACTTCAGGCAGATCGTCTCGACGTCCTTCGGCAGCCGGGGCACGAGCTGCGACGGGGCCAGCGGCTCCTTCTTGAGCACCTGGAGGAGCGTGTCGTAGGGATTGGCGCCCAGGAAGGGGGGGCGGCCGACGAGCATCTCGTAGAGGATCGCGCCCAGGGAATAGACGTCGGCCAGCGGACCGAGGGCCGCGATGTCGCCCCGGGCCTGCTCCGGCGGCATGTAACTCGGCGTGCCCATCGCCTGGCCGTCGCGGCTCATCCCCGAATCCTCGCCGATGTCCTTGGCGAGGCCGAAGTCGGTGATCTTGGGGACGCCATCGTCGGTGACGAGCACGTTGGCGGGCTTGAGGTCGCGGTGGACGATGCCGTGGGAATGGGCGTAGTGCATCGCCCGGGCGAGCGTCTCGACCATCGCCGCGGCGTCGCGGGGCGGCTGCGGCTTCTTGTCGAGCTTCTTGTCGAGCGAGGAGCCGGCGATGAACTCGAGCGAGAAGTAGGGGAGCTCGTCGGATTCGCCGATGTCGTAGATCTGCACGATGTTGACATGCTGCAACGCCGCGACGGCCCGTGCCTCGGCGTAGAAGCGGGCCACGTGCTCCTGCGAGGCGAGCCCCGCCGCGCGGATCATCTTGATGGCCACCGTGCGGCGCAACTTCGGCTGCCGCGCCTTGTAGACCACCCCCATCCCGCCGCGGCCGAGTTCCCCCTCGATCTGGTAGCCCTCGATGTGGACCTCGCCGACACGCCGCGACGGCGCGGCGCCGGCGGATCTGGCGGAGCCGAAGGAACCCGCCGATTGGCGCACCACGAGCGACGGGCCCGATCCGGCCGCGGCCGCCGTGAGGTCGACGGTGGCCTGGGGATCCGCGACGGCGCCACGCGGGGCCTCGAGGTCGCAGGTCGCCCCGGGATCGGCCGGCGCGGCGGGGCCCGGCAGGAAGCAGGTGGCGTCGGGATCTGGGGCCACCGGCGCCGTGAGGTCGCAGGTGGCGCCGCAGTCGGCCGCGGTGTCGGGGGGCGCGGCGGCCGACGGGGGAGGGAGCGTCTCGAGCGGCTCGTCGCTCGTGTTCGAGACGGCGGAGGGGGCCTGGCCCGCGATCGTCGGCGAGGAGCCGAGATCGAACGTCTGGCCCGAGTCTCCCGCGACGGGCGTGCCGGGGCGCGGCCCCTGGCGCCCGTCGTCGTGGGGGGGCCGGCCGTCGGCGGGCGGGTTGGTGTCGCTCGGGGAATCCACGTCGCTTCCGGTGTCAGCCGCGGAAGGCAGTGGGAGGCCTCCCGCCTCGGCACATCCTAACAGGCCGGCGACGGTCGTGGTTACACTCACCGCCCGGAAAGGCCGCGTCGGCAGCGGACGGCCGGAGCCCGGATGGCGTCGTGGGGACGACGGCACCGACAGGGGGCTCGAGGGGCGGGGAACGTGTTGCCGCCCGGGGTCCGTCTTCGGCGGACACGCCGGCGGACATCCTTCGGAGACTCGCCATGCGCCGATCGAACCTTCCGCGTTGGTGCAGACTCGCCGCCGGTCCCTTCGCTCGGCGGCGGCGGCGCCGGACGTCGGAGTGCGGGCGGCACCGGATGAAGCCCCCCGAGGGCCTCGAATCGCGTCGGATGCTCGCCACCATCCACTGGGACGGCGGCCCGACCGGCGACGGCACCCTGTTCCTCGACCCCGTGAACTGGGCGGGGGACGTCCTCCCCGGGCCGGCCGACACGGCCGTGATCGGCGCCACCGGCTCGAGCCCGACGATCAGCCTCATCGGCGCCACGAGCGCCGCCAGGATCGAGACCGCCCGCGTGATCGCGCTGGGCAACGCCTTCATCACGTCGTGCGCGATCGAGTGTGCGGAGGGCGGCGCATTGCGCGCCACCGGCGGCGGTGCGCGGCTCACCGCCGTCACGCTCGCCGGGGAGCTCGATCTCTCCACGGGCCACGTGCGCGTCGAGGGCGGGCTGACGCTCGATGGCGGGGTGATCCGCCTCGGCGAGGACGGCGGGCCCGCCGCCACCAGGTATGGCACGCTCTATTTCCAGGGGGGCACCCAGACGCTGGCGGGCACCGGCGAAATCGTCGTCGGGAGCCACCCGCTCAACAGCCTGCGCGCCCACGGCAGTTCGACGGCACAGACTTTTTCGATCGGACCCGGGATCACGATCCGGGGCAACCAGGGGGCGATCGAGGGCTCGACCACCTTGCCGATCCGGGTCGTCAACGAGGGCACGATCGTCGGGGAGGGGCCCGGCACGATCTCCATCAGGCCGCTCGCCTTCGAGAACCGAGGCGCCATCTCGGCCGGGGCCGGCGGGATCACGCTGGGCGGATCGTGGACGAATGCCGCGGTCGGCACCATCACCGCCACGGGCTCCACGCTCGCGCTCGGCTCGGGCACCGGCCCCTGGGCGAACCACGGCACCATCACCGCCACCGATGCCACCGTGACCCTCGGGGGGGCCTTCGCCACCGCGGGCCTCGGCACCTTCACCCGCACCCGCGGCACCGTCAACCTCACGGGTTCGCTCGACAACGCCGGGGCCACGCTCCGCCTCGACGACACCACCGGACCCTGGCACCTTCTCGGCGGCTCGATCACCGGCGGCCGCTACGAGGCCGAGGGCTCCGCGCGGCTCGTCCCCACGAGCAGCGGCAGCAGGCTCTCGGGGCTCACGCTGGCGGGCGATCTCGACGTGACCGGCGGGAGCCTGAGTGTCAGCGGAGGCCTCACGCTCGACGGGGCGACCGTGCGCATGGGGGGCCGGACGGCCGGCGCGGGGACGATCACCTTCGACGGCGGCACGCAGGCGATCGAGGGCTCGGGCACCTTCCTCTTCGGCGCGGCGAAAGGACGGCTCCTGGCCCGCGGCAGCGACGTCTCCCAGACGCTCACGATCGGCCCAGGCATCACGCTCCGCGGCAACGCCGGCAGCATCGAGGGACTCGCGTCGGCGCCGATCCGCGTCGTCAACCTGGGCGTGATCGCCGCCGACGGCCGCACGCCCGACCCCTTCGATCTCGGCTACGACCAGAGCACCTCGGGCGGGTTCCCGGGCAGCTTCACCAATGCCGTCGATCTCTCCGCCGTCGCCGATCCGCTCCCGGAGGCCGCGTACCGCACGTACAGCGCCGGCCAGACGCTCGCCTACGCCTTCGACGGTCTCGCGGCCGGAGCCGAGCACCGCGTCCGGCTGCACTTCGTGGAGCACGTGGCCTACCTCTCGCCGCGGCGCATGAACGTGAGGATCAACGGCACGGTGGCACAGGCCGGGCTCGACATCCGGGCCGAGGCCGGGGCGCTTTTCAAGGCGATCGCCCGTGACTACCCCGTCACCGCCGATGCCAACGGGCGGATCGCCGTGGCCCTCGAGGGAGTCTCCTGGTCCGCGGTCGTGAGCGCCATCGAGGTGTTCTCGGGACCGGCACGGATCGCCACGAGCGACTCCGGCGGCGCCGCCACCGGCACGATCTCCGTCGACGCGGTGGCCTTCGAGAACCGGGGCGTGCTCTGGGCCTCATCCGCGGAGACGCTTCGGCTCGCGGGGGGATGGACGAACCTCGGCACGGTGACGGCCTTCCCGGGGGGCAGGGTTTCCGTCGCCCCTGCCTTCGGGGCGAACTTCGCCTCGATCGTCGCGAGCGTGCATGGCACGCTCAATTTCGAGGGATCCTTCCCCACCGCGTCGATCCCGGCCTACGGCCTCGCGGGGGGAAGCGTCACGCTCAGCGGGGCGCTCGACAATTCGGGGGCCACGCTCCGCCTCGACGACACCACCGGACCCTGGCACCTTGTCGGCGGCTCGATCACCGGCGGCCGCTACGAGGCCGAGGGCTCCGCGCGGCTCGTCCCCACGAGCGGCGGCGGCAGGCTCTCGGGGCTCACGCTGGCGGGCGATCTCGACGTGACGACGGGATCTGTCAGCGTCAGCGGCGGCATTTCGCTCGAAAGCGCGACCGTCCGGATCGGCGGACGGAGCACGTCGGACATCGGTGCCATCACGTTCGACGGCGGGACGCAGAAGATCGACGGCACCGGCGAGATCATCTTCGGCCAGAGCCCCGTGAACCGGATGCACCTGCTCGGCACCGCGGCGTCGCAGACGCTCACGATCGAACAGGGCATCGTGATCCGCGGCAACGGCGGGACGATCGAGGGCAAGGCATCGGCGCCGATCCAACTCGTCAACAAGGGCACGATCGTCGCCGACGCCGCCCCCCCGTTCCCGTCCGATCCGGGCTACGACCAGCCCGGCTCGCTCACGGTGGCATCGCAGGGCCTGGTGAACGAGGGCACGCTCGGCGCTTCCGGTGGCGGGACGCTCCGGGTGTCGACCGCCTCCGTGGCCGCGTGGGCGAATGCCGGCACGATCGCCGTCGATCGTGGCACGGTGAACGCCGGCAATCTCGCCGCCACCACCGGCACCGTGACGGTGTCGCGCGGCACGCTCGACCTCACCGGCGACTACGTCCAGACGGCCGGGGCGACGACACTCATCGACGGCATCCTCGATCCGTCGGGGGGCGCCACGATCTCCGGCGGGACGCTCGCCGGCGACGGGACCGTCAAGGCGAACCTCACGAGCGCGGCCACGATCGAGGTCGGCCGCGGCGGCGCCGCCGGCACGCTCGCCGTGGAAGGGGCCTTCACGCAGTCCGCCACCGGAACGCTGCGTGTGGAGATCGGGCGGCCGGCGAGCGACCTGCTCCGCGTCACCGGAGCGGCCCTGCTCGGTGGCACGCTCGACGTTGGGGTGATCGACGCGGGCAGCCTCCCCCTGGGGCGCACCGTGTACGACGTGCTGCGGCACGCGTCGGTGTCGGGCGCGTTCGCGGCGGTGTCGGGGCTGGTCGACGTCGACGGGCGCGGCCTCTCGATGGAGACGGCCCCCGACCGGCTGTCGATCGTGTCGGAAGCGCGTGATGCCGTTCCTCCCACGCTGGTGATCGCGGCGAGCCGCACCGACATTCGCACGGGCGAGACGGCGGCGGTGGCGTTCACGCTCTCCGAGGACGCGACCGATTTCACCGCCGCCGACGTGGCCGTGACCGGCGGGACGCTCTCGGCTTTCGCGGGGTCGGGGAGGAACTACACCGCCCTCTTCACGCCGACGGCGGGGTTCACGGGCCCGGGGGGCATCTCGGTGGCGGCAGGCGCATTCGCCGACGCCGCCGGCAACGCGAACCTCGCGAGCGCCTCCCCTGCCCTGGCGATCGACACCCTCGCCCCGACGATCAGGATCACCGCTTCCCCCGCGACCTTGAAGAGCGGCGCGACGGCGAAGATCACCTTCACCCTCTCGAAGGCGTCGACGACATTCGCCCTCGACGACGTCCTGGCGGGCGGTGGCACGCTGTCGGCCTTCGTCGGCACCGGCACCACCTACTCGGCGACCTTCACGCCCCGGGCCGGCTTCGTGGGCCCGGGCACCGTGACGGTCGGCGCCGACGCCTTCACCGATTCCACCGGACGCGGCAACGCCGCCGGGAGCCTGGCGACCCCGATCGCGATCGATACCGTGGCCCCGACGGTCGCGATCGCCACCGACAAGCCGAGGCTCAGGGCGGGCGAGACGGCGCAGCTCACCTTCACGCTCTCGGAGGAGTCGGTCACGTTCACGGCCGCGGACGTGACGGTGGCCGGCGGCACGCTCTCGGCGTTCTCCGGCACGGGCGCCATCTACACGGCGACCTTCACCCCCACGGCCGGATCGATCAGGAGCGGCACGGTGTCGGTGGCGGCCGGCAGGTTCACCGACAAGGCGGGCAACCTGAGCACGGCCGGGGCGCTGGCCCCTGCGCTCTCGATCGACACGCTTCTCCCCAAGGCGACGATCACCGCGAGCCCGACGTCGCTCCTCTTCGGGAAGACGTCGAAGATCACCTTCACGCTCTCGGAGGCCTCGAGCGATTTCACGGTGGACGACGTCGCGGTGACGGGCGGGGCGCTCTCGGGCTTCACGCCCGTGTCGCCGACGTCCTACTGGGCGACGTTCACGCCGGCGGCCTCGTCGACGGCCGACGGCACGGTGGGCGTGGCGGCGGGGGGCTTCACCGACGCTGCCGGCAACGGCAACGTGGCCAGCGGCCTCGCCGCGGCGATCAGGATCAACACCATCCAGCCGACGATCGCGATCGCGAGCGACCGGGCGGCGCTCAAGGGGGGGGAGAAGGCGACGATCACCTTCACGCTCTCCGAGCCCGCGGCCGACTTCGGCGTTACCGACGTGCGGGCGACCGGAGGCGTGCTGTCGCTCTTCTCGGGCTCCGGCAGCGACTACAGCGCCATCTTCACCCCGGCCGCGAACTTCACCGGGTCGGGCACGGTGACGGTGGCGGCCGGAGCCTTCCGCAACGCGGCGACCAACCCCAACGTCGCCGCCGCGCTCGCTCCGCCGCTGGTCGTCGACACGCTGCCCCCGACCCTCAAGCTCACGAGCGACAAGGCAGCGCTCAAGGCTGGCGAGACGGCGACGATCACCTTCACGGCGTCCGAGCCGATCGTGCTGGATCTCGCCAACGTCACCGTCGGCGGCGGGACGCTCGCCGATCTCACCGGCGCGGGCGCCCTGTACAAGGCGACCTTCACGCCGACTCCGTCGTCGACGGCCAGCGGCACGGTGACGGTGGCCGCGGGCAGGTTCGCCGATCTCGCCGGCAACCGGAACACCGCCGGGGCGACCCTCGCGGCGATCAAGGTGGACACGCTCCTCCCCTCGGTGAAGGTGGCCTGTGCGCCGGCGACGCTCAAGGCGGGCGTCGTGGCGAAGGTGACGTTCAGCCTCTCCGAGAGCTCGGCCTCCTTCGACGCCGCCGACGTCGTCGTGACCGGGGGCACGCTGTCGTCCTTCACGGCCGTGTCGGGGAGTTCCTATTGGGCGTCGTTCACGCCAGAGGTGGATTTCGAGGGGGCGGGCACGGTGGCGGTCGCCGCAGGTTCGTTCCGCGACGCCGCGGGCAACGGGAATCTCGCCGGGGCCCTGGCCTCGCCCCTCCGGATCGACACGCTCGCCCCGACGGTGGTCGTCACCGCCGACCGCGAGACGCTGACGAGCCTCGAGGCGACGGCGATCCGCTTCACGCTCTCCGAGCCCTCGAGCACCTTCACGGCATCCAAGGTGGTGGTGGTCAACGGCACGCTCTCGGATTTCACCGGCTCCGGCACCTCCTACGCCGCGACTTTCAAGCCGAAGCTCGACTTCACCGGCACCGCGACGGTCTCGGTGCCCGCCGGCAGGTTCCTCGACGCCGTCGGAAACCCCAATCCCGCCAGCCCCGTGCTCCCGCTCGCGGTCACGGCGGCGCAGATCGGCTTCCGCGTCACGGCCGACCGCCCGTCGGCCGTGTACGCCTGCGGAGAGCCGGCGCGGATCACGGTGACGCTCGAGGAGAACGGCGTTCCGAAGAACGGCACCGAGGTGGTGGTGCGCCTCACGCGCGACAACCTCGTCGACGAGGGGGAGATGCGGCTCACGGTGGTCGACGGTCGGGCGGAGTTCGTCCGCACGCTCGACGAGCCGGGGTTCTTGACCGTCACCGCCGACATCGGCGTGTTCGCCCGCGCGAGCGTGGCGTTCAGCCCGGAGCGCATCGGCCCGGCGGCGGAAGAGCCGATCGACTTCGACGCCTTCTGGGAGGCCGGGCGGCGGCAGCTGGCGGCGATCCCCCACGATCCGGTGGTGACGCCCGTGCCGTCGGCGTCCCGGGCGGCCGACGCCTACAAGATCAGCCTCGCCAACGTCGACGGGACGCGCGTGTGGGGATTCCTCTCGGTCCCCAAGGCCCCCGCCGGCCCGATGCCGCTCCTGGTGAGCGTTCCGGGGGCGAGTTTCCGGGCGCCCGCGGCGCCGGGATACGAGTGGGTGGATCAGGGGGTGATGCGGCTGTGGATCAGCGTCCACCCGCACGACCCGCAACTGCCGAAGGCGGAGCTCGACGCCCTGGAGCAGTCGCCCGCCGGGCAGTACCACAGGCTCGGTGCGCCCGATCCAGGGAGTTACTACTTCCGACGGGCGATCCTCGGCGCCGATCGGCTCGTCGACTGGGTCTGTGACAATTACGCCTGGGACGGGGCCCACTGCGTCGCCCAGGGCCACAGCCAGGGGGGGGCTTTCGCGCTGTTCCTGGCCGGATTCAATCGTCGCGTGACGGCGTGCGCGGCCGAGGCGCCGGCGATGTGCGATCACGCCGGCTACACGATCGGACGCTCCCCGAGCTGGCCGCAGCTGGCCAGCGGCCAGGATCCGGCCCTCCAGGACGCCACCCTGGCGATGAGCGGGTATTACGAGGCGGCCTTCTTCGCGCGGCGCATCGTGGTGCCGACGCTCTTCACCGTCGGCTTCCACGACATCGTCTGTCCGCCGAGTTCCGGGTACGCGGCCTACAACCAGATCGCCGGTCCCAAGGCGATGATCCATCAGCTCGACCGGGGGCATCTGCTCGGCCACCCTTACTACGAGACCACGCGGGATTATTTCTGGCTTCCCGAGAAGCTGGGGTTGCGCGCGGCCCAGGCGACCGGGGGAGTCGCCGTGGCGACCGGCGACGCCGCCGGCGCGGCGGACTCCACGGGCGAGCCGCCTGTGAAGGTCGCCGCTGACGGCGTGCTCGCGGGCGGGCCCGCGGATCCGCCCATGACGTCCGCCTCCGGCTCGCCGCCGCGGAGCCCGGCGATGCCGTACGCCGTCGCGCCCGAGGTCTCCCTGTCGGAGTCCGGACGCACCTCGAGGGGCGTGGCGCCAGGGGCCGCGGGCGTCCTCCCCGGCCCTCTCCCGAGCGCGACGGCGCGAACGTCGGCCCGGCCGGCTCTGGGGCAGCTCACGCGGCCGCTTGGAGGCCCCCGACGCGGCCTGCTACCATACCCCTCACTCGGGGGCTTACGCCCCGCGGCGTGGGAAGGGGGCAATGATGCTCGGGGTGGACGAGGGCCCGACTGAGCGGACGAACGGTGGCGGGATCGTCGGCGGCATGTCCGCGGACCGCTTCGGCTCCGACGACGCGCGGTGGCTGCGCGTCTATCGCCGGCTGCGTTCGCGGGCGCGTCATCTGATGGCGGCGGAGCGCGTCGGCCACACGCTCGATCCGACGGGCCTGGTGCACGAGATGCTCCTGCGCGTGTCGCGGGATCGTCGCGCGCCGCGTTCACCGGAGGAGTTCCTCGCCGCAGGGGCGGTGGTGATGCGCCGCATCCTCGTCGAGTCGGCCCGCCGTCGCGGCCGCGTGAAGCGCGGCGGGCACCTCGCGCGCCTCGACATCGCTCCCGACAGCATCGTCGACGGGGGCTGCACGGAGCGGATCGTGGCGGTGGATCGGGCCCTCGCCCGGCTCGATGCCGTCGATCCCGAGGCGGCCCACGTGGCGGTGCTGCGGCATTTCGGCGGGATGACCGTCCGGGAGAGCGCCCGCGTGCTCGGCGTCTCGCCGCGGACGGTGGACCGGCTGTGGGCGTTCGCCGTCGCCTGGCTGCGCCGCGAACTCGACGACTGACCGCCGGGGCGACGATGCGCGAGCGCGAGGTGTTCCTGCGGGCGCTCGACCTCGCCGACCCGGCCGAGCGGCGCCGCTTCCTCGACCGGGCGTGCGCCGGCGACGCGGCGCTCCGCGACGGCGTCGAGCAGTTGCTCACCTGGCATGCACGCGGCGAGGGCTGGCTCGAGGAGCCGATCCCGGAGCGGCTCTCGGGCGGGGCGCCGGCAGAGTCCGCCAGCGTCACGCCGGCGGCACGCCATCGCGCACCGGCGCCTCCGCCCGGCACGGACCGCGCTCCCGGGCCGCACATCGGCGGCCCGTTCGGCGGCGCGACGCTCCTCCGCGAACTTCCCGGCTCGCCGTTCGGCCGCGTGTTCGCCGGACGGATCGAGCCGCACGGGCAGGGCGTGGTGGTGAAGACGCTCGATCCGCGCTGGCAGCTCGACACCGGCGCCCGCGGACGGTTCCTCGCCACGGCCCGGCGACTCTCGTCGACTCCGCACGCGGGCCTGCCCCGCGTGCTCGCCGTCGAGGAGCGCCCCCACGTGGGCGTCGTGTTCGCGGCGGTGGGCGGGAACGCGCTCGCCGATCGGGCCGGCGGCGATGCGCGAGAGCCGCGCTGCGATGTGCTCTCGGTGGGACTGGGGCTGGCGGTGGCGCTGGCGGCGGTGCACGAGGGGGGGCTCGTGCACCGCTCGATCGGCCCGGAGACCGTCATCGTGGGGGTGGGGGCGGCGGCGGGGCGCGCCTGGCTCGCCGACACGGGGCTCGCCCATGCGCTCTCGGGCGCGGACGGTCGCGCGGAGCCGTGCGGGGCATGGCCCGCGTTCCTCGCGCCGGAACAGGTGCTCGGCGCCGCGATCGACCCGCTCGATCACCGCCCCGATCTCTTCGCCCTGGGGTGCGTGCTGGCGTACCTCGTCGCCGGCCGGTCCCCGTTCGACTCTCCGTCGCGCGACGGGGTGCTGCGCCGGCTCCTCGACGCGGCACCGAGGCCGGAGGTGATGGGGCGGCTGCCGGCGGGGCTCGCCGTGCTGATCGGCGATCTCCTCCAGGCGGATCCGCAAAGGCGCCCGCCGTCGGCCGGCGCGGTCGCGGCACGCCTCGGCACGCTCGGCGCCGGTTGACACGCGGAGGTCAGGGAGCGGCCTGCGCCGGGGGATCGAATACCGTGGCCCGGCTCGTGGCGGGGAGGCCGACGAGCCGGCGGCGCTCCTGGATCTCGTCGTCGCTGCGCGCCCAGAGGCGGAGCGTGCGGTCGGCGGAGGCGCTCACGAGCTCCCGGCCGTCGTCCGAGACGGCGACGTCGGTCACCGCGCCGTCATGCCCGCGCAGGAGCAGGAGCTCGGTGCCGTGGTCGGCGTCCCAGATGCGGATCGTGCGATCCGACGACGCGGTGGCCAGCCGGGTGCCGTCCGGGGTGGCGACGATCGCACGGATCTCCGCGGCGTGGCCGTCGAGGCTCGTGCGCCGCTCGCCCGTGGCGACGTCCCACAGATCGAGACCGCCGCGCATGGTCCCGGTGACCAATCGCGTGCCCCGGCCGGTGAACAGCACGCGCGTCACGTCGGAGGTGCCGGCGCGGAGCGTGCCGGCCGGCGTGCCGTCGGCGCTGCGCCACAATCGCGCGGTCGCATCGGCGGAGCCCGTGGCCAGCAGCTGCCCGTCGGGGGAGAAGGCCAGCGCCCGCACCGCACCGTCGTGCCCGGAGAGTGTGATCGCGGCGCCACCTTCACCGGGGTTCCAGAGCCGCGCGGTGCCGTCGCGGGAGGCGGTGGCCACGCGGCGGCCGTCGGGCGAGAAGGCGACGACGAGCACGGGGCCCGCGTGGCCGGCGAGCTCGTGGAGGCAGGCTGCGTCCGCGACGGTCCAGATCCGCGCGGTGCCGTCGTCGGAGGCGCTCGCCAGACGGTCGCCGCCGGCGGCGAACTCGAGGTGCGTGATTCGCCGCGTGTGGCCGCGCAGCACGCCCTTGACCGCGCCGTCGCCGGTGTCGTGGAGCACGATACGGTCGTCGGTTCCCCCGAGGGCGACGGTGCGGCCGTCGGGGCTGACGGCGGCGGCGGAGAGCCCGCCGCGGGGCTCGCCCAGGCGCAGCACCTCGCGCGCGGTCGCGGCGTCCCAGACGCCGGCGGATCCATCGGCCGACCAGGCCACGAAACGGGTCGATCCGGGGAGGAAGAGCACGCCCTCGTAGGGCGCGAGCTCCCCTCCGAGCACCCTCGAGCCGTCGGGGGAGGTGGTGTCCCAGCGCAGCGTGAGGCCGTCGGCGCCACCCGAGAGCAGCGACCGCCCGTCGGGCGCCCAGGCGAGCCGGCCGACCGCGTCCTCGTGCCCCTCGAGCGTGCGGAGCAGCGCGCCGTCGGCGACCCGCCACAGCCGGATCGTCCGGTCGGCGGCGGCGCTGGCGAGCGTCCCCCCGCCGGGTGCGAAGGCGAGCGTGGTCACGCGCCCCCGGTGGCCGGCGAGCAGGCCGATCCTGGCGGCTCGTGCGGGGTCGTACAGGCTCACGGCGCCGTCGTCGTCGGCGACTGCGAGCACGGCTCCGTCGGGCGAGAAGGCGAGCGCCGCGAGCGGCCCGGCGGGTGTCCGCGGGATCATGGTGGATTCGAGCGTGGCGGCGTCGATGATCCGGATCGCCTGGTCGCGCCCGGAGCAGGCGAAGCGCCGGCCGCAGGGGCTGAAGGCGACGCGGGCCCCGCGCTCGGGCACGCCGGCGAGCGTCGCCAGGGCGGCGCCGCCGGCGGCATCGGTGACGCGGGCCGTGCCGTCGGCCGAGAGGCTGACGACGAGCCGCCCATCGGGACTGACGACGACCGACTGCACCTTCCTGCGGTGCGCTGCGACGGGGAGCGGGTCGCCCGCCGGACCGTCATCCCCCATCCGCACCAGACGCAGGCTGCCGTCGTGGCATCCGGCCGCCAGCACCCTGCCGGCGGCGTCGGCGGCGACGCTGGTGACGTCGACGCCGAGGGGAAGCTCGGGGCCGGGGGCACCGGTGAGCGCGTCGGCCAGCGTGATCCGCCCGTCGCGCGCGGCGGCCACGAGCCAGCGCGGGGTGAAGAGGAGACGGTGCATCGGCGTGCCTCCCGCCATCCGGGCCACCACCGAGCCGTCGCGCTCACGGAGCGTGACGCCGCCGTCCAGGCCGGCCGTCGCGAAGCGGTCGCCCCCGGCGCTCACGGCCAGCGCCGCCACGTTCGACACCGGCTCGTCGATGAAGCGGTCGATGGGCTGCGTGACGCGCGGGCGCAGGCAGAGGAGCTCCAGGGGCAGTGCGCGCGAGTGCACGGCCTGGTCGCCGTCGGCGACGAGCTTGGCGGTGTCGAGGTAGAGACGCAGGGTCGACGAGGCCGGCGCGGTGTCGGGGATGGCGAGACGGTGGAGATTGGCGACGTAGAGCTGCCGCTTGGCGTCCTCGGCCGCCGCGGTCGCGCGGGCCGCCTCGGCGCCTGCCCGGATCGATTCCCGGCCGAGCCGCTCGGCGAGCGAGGCGGCGTCGCTGCGGGCCCGCTCGGTGCGGATCGAGAACAGGGTGATCCCGACGGTCGCGGCGACGAGCGCCGCGAGCGAGACCGCCGCCGCCGCGGCCGCCGCCGCGTGCTTGCGGGCCAGGTAGCGGAGGCCGTCGCCGAGGCTCGCCGAATCGGGGGCGACCGGCTCGCCGTCGAGGTGGCGGCCGAGGTCGTCGGCGAGGTCGCCGGCGGTCGGGTAGCGGCGATTACGGTCCTTCGCCAGACAGCGCGCCACGATGCCGCGCAGCTGGCGGTCGATCTCGGCGTCGTCGTGCGGGAGCGGGGCCGGCGGCTCCTCGCGCACGGTGGTGGCGAAGTGGAACACGGGGCCCCCCCGGTAGCGATGGGGTGGCCGGCCGGTGAGCAGTTCCTGCAGCACGGCGCCGAGGGCGTAGACGTCGGCGCGCATGTCGACGGCGGCGGGATCGGGTTCGAACTGCTCGGGGCTCATGTATTGCCAGGTGCCGACGAACTGCCCGAACACGGTGCCCGCCGACTGGAGCACGGCGGCGGAGTCGAGCCCGCGGCCCCATCCGTAGTCGATGACCTTCGCCCGTCCGTCGGAGCCGACGAGGATGTTGCCCGGCTTGACGTCGCGGTGGAGCACGCCTTGCCGGTGGGCGTAGCCGATCGCCTCGGCCGCCTGACGGAGGAGCTCGATCCGATCGCGGACGGGCAGGGAGAGGTCGCCCGCGTACTTCGTGATCGGCTTCGCGGCCGGGACGACCTCCATCACGATGCAGGGCACCTCGACGCCCTGGAGCGTGGTGTGGGCGAGGCGCAGGATGCGGGCGATGCCGGGATGGTCGAGGCGGGCGAGGATCCCGGCTTCGTACTCGAAGCGGCGCACGAAGCCCGGCGAGGCGAGCCGCGGGTGGAGGATCTTGACGGCGACGACGGGGGGGGTGGCGTCGGGCGCGATCTGCCGTCCCTCGTAGACGACCGCGAACCCTCCCTCCCCGAGCCGGCGCACGAGCCGGACGCCGTCGACCGTCGTCCCCAGCAGCGGGTCCGGGTGGGGTGGGATCGTTTCCCCGCGCGATCCGCCAGCCCCGCCGGACGGACGCGGACCGTTCGGCGCGGCGTCGGGGGGATCGATGGCCATCGGCGGGCGCCCGGCCGGATCGCGGCATGGGCCGGCGGACACGCCCCGCCTCGGCCCCACGTCTCGCTCGAGTCCGAATCTTAGCTGTCCGTGGAAAAAGTCATCCATGACCTATTTCCACGTGTGGGCACCCAGAAAGAGCCGAGGTTTTTCACGGGTGCCTGCCGCCGCATCCGGCGGCGGATCACTGTGTCCACAGCCTGTCAGCACCCGTGCCCCGAGGCTCGGCAGGCGGCGTGCGCCCGACACCTCCGCCGATGGTGGGCTTGCCGAATCGGCGCCGTGCAGGCGAAAACCTGTCGCGCCGATCGCCCCACGGGCGGACGGCGACCGGGGACGGGGGGGATCGAATCCAGGCTCGGGGGCGAGCCTCTTCCGGGGGGGGATTGCGCCATGCGTCCTGCGCTGCGTTCGTGGCGGTGTGTCCCGGACGGCCGGCGTGCCGCGGTGTCGCGGTGTGCTCCGCCGCCGCGCCGTCGTCGCGCACGGGGGGTGCCTCCGCGCAGCGAGGCCCTCGAGGGCCGGGCGATGCTCTGGGGACCAGAGGTCATCGAGCCGGTGTCGTACTCGATGCTCAATGGGGACACCGGCACGTACGCCTACCATGACGAGTCCTACTCCGGTCTCGGCGATCGCTCGCTCGATCGCGCTGCGCTCTCCGGGGGCACCGGGCAGCTCACCGACGGGGTCGTCGGCGTGGACGCGTGCCTGGCGGACCTCGGCCGCGGCCCCGCGCACGAGTGGGTCGCCTGGAAGGACACCGATCCGGTCATCACCCTCGACATGGGGGCCGTGAGGCGGATCGGCGGCCTGCGCGTCCACGCCAACAACGGGGATTCGATCGCCACCGATGTCTGCCTCTTCACCAGCGCCTCCGTCGAATACAGCGTCGACGGGGTCCTGTGGGGTGATGCTCGCACCCGGGCCACGTCCGCAGCGGACCTCGCCGATCGCAGCGCCCGGTTCGTCGACGTCGACGTCGCCGGAGAGGGGCGCTTCGTCCGGCTGACGTTGACACGCGGGGCGAACTGGGTCGGCAACCCGTGGGTGTGGGTGTTCGTCAGCGAGGTGCAGGTCGTCGCCGCGGCGCCGACGGTGACGATCGCGAGCTCCCTGGCGACGCTGCGCTCGGGGCAGACGTCGAAGATCAGTTTCACGCTCTCGGACGCCTCGACGAACTTTTCGCTCGCCGACGTGAACGTGACCGGCGGGACGCTGTCGGCCTTCGTCGGCAGCGGCGCGGCCTACAGCGCCACCTTCAGGCCGCAGGCGGGGTATACCGGCCCCGGGACGGTTTCCGTGGCCGCCGGCGCCTTCACCGACTCGAGGGGCATCGGCAACGACGCCGGGGATCTCGCGCCCCCGATCGCCGTCGACACCGTGGCGCCGTCGGTCGCCATCGCCTCCGACAAGGCCAGGCTCAGGGCGGGCGAGACGGCGACGCTCACCTTCACGCTCTCCGAGCCGTCGGCGAACTTCGTGGCGGCGGACGTCACGGTGGCCGGCGGCGTGCTCTCGGCGTTCGCCGGGGCCGGGAGCGTGTACACGGCGACGTTCACCCCCAGCGCGTCGTCGACGCGCAACGGCACGGCGGCGGTGACCGCCGGCAGGTTCACCGATACGGCCGGCAATCCGAACGTCGCCGGGGCCATGGCCCCGGCGATCGTGATCGACACCCTCCGCCCCACGCTCAGGATCACGAGCGACAAGTCCGCGCTCAAGGCGGGCGAGACGGCCACGATCACGTTCACGGCCTCGGAGCCGATCGTGATCGACCCGGCGACCGTGGTCGTGGGGGGCGGGACGCTCACCGGATTCTCCGGGGCCGGTGCCATCTACACCGCCACGTTCACCCCCAACGTGTCGTCGATCGCCAGCGGCACGGTGTCGGTGGCGGCGGGCAGGTTCACCGATCTGGCGGGGAACGTGAACGCCGCCGCCGCGAGCCTGCCGGCGATCAAGATCGACACCAGGCTGCCGACGGTGCGGGTGACGAGTTCGCCCTCCTCGCTGCGGATCGGGGCCACCTCGCGACTCACCTTCACCCTCTCGGAGGCCTCCACGACCTTCGGTGCGGACGACGTGGGCGTGACCGGGGGAACACTCTCGTCGTTCGCCGGGGCGGGCACGGCCTATTCGGCGACGTTCACCCCGACCTTGGGCTTCGAGGGGGCGGGCACGGTGGGCATCGCGGCGGGGGCGTTCCTCGACGCCGCCGGCAACGGCAACGTGGCCGGCGGCTTGGCCGTGCCGATCCGGATCGACACCCTCGCCCCGACGGTGCGGATCACCAGCGACCTCGAATCGCTGGCCGCCGGCCAGACCACGACGGTCCGATTCACGCTCTCCGAGCCTTCGACGACCTTCAAGGCGACGTCGCTCAGCGTCAGCAACGGCACCGTCTCGAACTTCGTCGCCCTGTCGCCCACCTCCTACACGGCAACCTTCGCGCCGACCCTCGGCTTCCAGGGGACGGCGGTGGTCTCGGTGCCGGCCGGCGCGTTCACCGACGCGCTCGGCAACGCCAGCGTCGCGGCGACGCCGCTGGCCGTCGCGGTCGCCGCGGGGCAATGGACGGCGAGCGTGACCGCCGATCGGGGCACGGCGGTGTATGCCGTGGGTGAGGCGGCAGGCTTCACGATCACGCTCGATGCCGACGGGCTGCCCGCCGTCGGTGACGTCGTGGTCACGCTGATGCGGGACAAGGTCACACGGCTGCAGCGCTTCACCTGCACGCTCGTCGACGGGCGGGTCGAGATCTGGTTCGGGCTCGACCGCCCGGGGTTCCTGACGTGCATCGTGCAGGGGCCGGCGATCGCCTCGACGACGGTCGGCTTCGAGCCGGAGCGGATCCTCCCCTCGGTGGAGGAGCCGGGCGACTTCGACGCCTTCTGGGCGGCCGGGCTCGCGGAGGCGGCGGTGATCCCGCCCGACGCGGCGGTCACGCCCTGCGCGACGGGGACGCCGTCGGTTGAAGCCTTCAAGATCAGCCTCGCGAACGTCGACGGCACGCGCGTCTGGGCGTTCCTCACGAAGCCCAAGGTGGTCACGTCTCCCCTGCCCCTGCTGGTCAGCGTGCCGGGGGCGAGCTTCCGATCGCCCGCGCGGCCGGGGCTCGACTGGGTGGATCGGGGCGTGATGCGGCTGTGGATCAGCGTGCATCCCCATGATCCACAGCTGTCGACCGCGGAACTGGACGCCCTGGAGGCCTCGCCCGCCGGCAACTACACGCGGCTGGGCGCGCCCGACCCGCAGCGCTACTACTACCGCCGCGCGATCCTCGGCGCGGTGCGCATGATCGACTACGTGTGCGCGAATTTTCCCTGGGACGGCGCGCACTGCGTCGCCTACGGTCAGAGCCAGGGGGGCGCGTTCTCGCTGTTCACGGCCGCCCTCAGCGACCGCGTGACGGCGTGCGTCGCCGAGGCGCCGGCGATGTGCGATCACGGCGGGGTCGTGATCGGCCGGGGCATCGGCTGGCCGCAGCTCGTGCCAGGCAACGATCAGGCGGACCAGGCCCAGTGGCTCGCCATGTGCGGCTATTACGAGGGGGCGTTCTTCGCGCGGCGCGTCACGGTGCCGACGTTGTTCACGGTGGGGTTCGTCGACGACACCTGCCCGCCGACGTCGGTGTACGCGGCGTTCAACCAGGTGGCGGGGCCCAAGGCGATCGTCGATCAGGTCGACCGCGGGCATGCGCTGGGCAGTCCGGCGTACGCGGCATTCCGCGACGGATCGTGGCTGCCGGCGGCACTCGGCCTGGGGGCCGTCGCCGCCTCGGGAGGAAGCGGCTGGGCGGACGGGGGCGACGAGGAACTCGAGGGCGTGGAGCCGGGGGGCCCGCTGCGGGAGATGTCCGCCCCGGAAGCCTTCGCCGCGGCCTGGGCGACGCTCGTGGATTCACCGGCGGCAGCGCCGGCAGCGGCGCTGCCGGCTCCGCCAGCGCGGTGCGTGTCGGCGGCGATCGAGTCCATCACGGTCGTCGGAACGCTTCCAGGCGCTGCTGTGGCGACGCCCGTCGTCGTGGCGGCGGAGATGCACAGGAGGCTCCGTTGGGCGGTCGCCTGGCAGGAGGCGACGCTCCGGCGCGCTGCGGGGCGGGCGGTCGTGGTCGCGGGACTCGGCGGGGCCCTCGTGCCTCAGTGCACGGTGCCGTGGAGCGAGCCGGCGGCGGGCGGGCCGGCGGCGGATTCCAGCCGCCACTCGAGGCTGTAGCAGCGCGTCGAGGCGAAACCCTCGACCGCGAGGGTCACGGTCCGGCCGTCGGGCGACAGCTCGGCGGAGGTCACCGGCCGGTCGGTCTCGTCGAGATGCGGCGAGCCGTAGTCGGCCGACCGCCGCAGCCCCCACGTGCGCACCGCGTACCGCGACGGATCCTCCGCCGCGGCCCGGTCGAGCGGCTCCGTGAACGACAGCACGATCGCGCCGGGCCGGGCATGCAGCGCGAGGGGCACCACCAGCGGCGTCGGCGTGCGCCGGATCCGGAAGAGGCCGCCGGGCTCGGTGCGGTTGCCCGCCCAGGCGAAGAGCCCGCAGGCGTAGAGGGCGCCGTCGCCGGGATTGAAGCGGCCGCGCATCACGCCGGTGGGCAGGTCGGGGATCGGCAGCGCCGTCATCCCCCCCTGCAGCACCGTCCGCGAGGCGTCGCGGGGATCGGCCACCGGCTCGGTGAGCACCAGATGCACCCGGCCCTCGCCGTAGGAGAGCTCGAGCAGGTGGCCGCCGAGCGGCGCCCAGGCCCCCTCGGGCACGCGGAGCAACTCGGCCGGCGAGCGGTCGAAGGCGTTGGTGATCCACATGGCCGGCGGCTCCATCGCGGCGTCGGAGGCGTCGGTGACGTCGTGGTAGCCGAACATGTTGCCGTAGAACCCGCCGGGGCGGACGTGGTTGATGCGGTTCTTCGGATTCCAGTGCCCCTCCTGATCGGTCACCCAGAAGCTGCCGTCGGGCTCCACGCACACGCCGTTGGCCGCGCGGAAGCCACGGGCCAGGATCTCCGTCGTCGCCCCGTCCGGCGAGACCTTCACGAGCGTGCCGTGGTGCGGCACCACCGCCGGCAGCGCGTGGCGGGCGCTCTTGGCGTAGTAGAGATTCCCCGCGGCGTCGGTCTCGAGGCCCATCGCGAACTCGTGGAAGTGCTCCGTGACCTGGTGGTCGTCGTTGACGGTGTCGTAGCGGTCGGTCTGCCCGTCGCCGTCGAGATCGACGAGGCGCACGATCCGGTCGCGGCAGCCGACGAGGATGCTCCCCCCCACGACCTTGAGCCCCAGCGGCTGGAAGAGCCCCGAGGCGATCCGCTTCCAGGCGAGCGTGCCCGCGGGGTCGCGGAGGCCCGCCACGCGCCACACGTCGCCGTCCCACGTGCAGACCGCCGCAGTGTCGCCGGCGGGATCGAGGTAATCGAGGCCGGAGAGGCGCAGCTGCGCGTTCCAGGGGTTGTCGTCGGGCGTGGCGATCCGATCGACCGCGAGCGCGCCCGAGTCGGCGCCCGCCGACGCGCGGGTGGAGAGGATCTCGGGCCACAGGGCCCGCGACGGCGCGCCCACCGCCGCGGCCGCGCGCGGCGGGGG
>CAISKG010000008.1 GCA_903885855.1 uncultured Planctomycetaceae bacterium | reverse complement strand
GGCTCGACCACGAGCCATTGCCCCTCGCGGGCGAGGCCCTCGAGCCGGTCGGTGCGGCCGCCGGGCCAGCGGATCGAGATCTCCGGGGCCGCCGTGCCCGGCGCGGGGGCGAAGGCCACGCGCCGATCGCGCGACGACTGGTAGCCGCCGCCGCCGGTCACCTGCCGGGTGTGGATGCCGTCGTCATCGGTGAGCGTGACGAGCGCCCCCACGGCGTCGCGGTTGCCCGCCGTGCCCACCAGCCGCAGGACGAGCGGGCGGCGCGGCGCGGCGCTGCCGGGCAGGCCGCGGTCGTTGCGGAGCACCGCGGCCGGCTCGTCGCGGTGGTTGAAGGCCAGGTCGAGGTCGCCGTCGTTGTCGAGGTCGGCCGCCACCACGCCGCGGCCCTGGTGGCGCTCGGTGAAGTAGGGCCCCAGGTCGACCCGCGGCGGCGTCTTGAAGTGGCCGTGGGCGTTGGCGAGGAACAGCGGCAGCTGCCGGAGCTCCAGGGAATCCTTGGCCTTCTGCCGGTCGTCGCCGACGTGGCCGTTGGTGACGATCGCATCCTCCCAGCCGTCGAGGTCGAAGTCGCCGAACTGCACCCCCCAACTCACGAAGGGGAGGCTCGGGGCCCCGGCGCCGCTGGTCTGGCTGACGTCGCGGAAGATCCCGTCGCCCGAGCCGGTGAAGAACAGGTTCGCCTCCCCCTGGAAGTCGGTGACCATGATGTCGGCGGTGCCGCGGTTGCGCGTGTCGGCGACGTCGATGCCCATGCTCGACTTGACACGCCCCTCGTGGTCGTAGGCGGTGCCGGAGAGGTCGCTCGAGTCGACGAACGCCCCCCCGGGGCCGCCGCTCCACAGGGAGTTGGGGTTCATGTCGTTGGCGACGTAGAGATCGAGGTGGGTGTCGGCGTCGAGATGGGCCGCGATCACCGCCAGCGCCCGGCCGGGCCGGCCGCCGAGGCCGCTCTCGGCGGTCACGGGGGCGAAGGTGCCGTCGCCGCGGTTGCGGTGGAGGATGTCGGGCTCGGGCTCCACCGTCAGCGGGCTGCAGAAGGAACGCACCCCCGACGCGCGGTCGCCGCAGAAGGGGGCGTTCTCCGGCGACCACTTGCCGTAGCGGCAGACGTAGACGTCGAGCAGGCCGTCGCCGTCGGCGTCGAAGAAGGCGGCGCTCGAACTCCACCGCCCGTCGGCGATGCCCGCCGCGGCGGCGTCGACGGGCGCGAACGTGCCGTCGCCCCGGTTGTGGAGCAGGCTGTCGCCGCCGTAGCCGGTGAGGAACAGATCAGGGAAACCGTCGGCGTCGAAGTCGCCCACCGCGGCGCCGTGCAGGTAGCCCGCGTGACGCAGGCCGGCGGGCCGCGTCACGTCCCGGAACGCCCAATCGCCCTGGTTGCGGTAGAGGTGATTCGCCCAGGGGTCGGCGTCGGCGGGCACCGGGATCGGGGTGCCGGTGACGAACACGAGGTCGTGGCGGCCGTCGAGATCGAAGTCGAGCGACGCCAGCCCGCTGCCGTTGGCCGAGGGGAAGGGCTTGTCGGGGGAGTCGCCCGAGCGGTGGAGGAAGGCGATCCCGGACGGCGTGGTGACGTCGACGAACCACGGGGGGCCGGACGGGGTCTCGACGGCGGGCACCGGAGCGGGGGGCACCGCCGGCGCCGGGCCGGGCGCGTCGGACACGACCGGCGGGGGATCGGCGGCGGGACGGGCGCACCCGGCGCAGGCCAGCAGCAGCACGATCGCCGCCCGCCACGGGCGACGACGATCGGGCGCCGCGCGGAGGGCACGATCGGGCATGCGCGGGGCTCACGGTCGCCGGGGGTCGCGGGGCTCCCCCGCCCCGATCGAACCTCTCCAGAATAGGCCCGTCGCCGCCGCGCGGCAAAGCCACGGCGCCACGCCGCCGGGCGGCCCGGGCCGGGCGGGGCCGGGCACGGGAGAGGGCCTCAGAAGTAGAAGGGGATTCCCTGCTCGGCGAATTCGCGCTTCACCTCGGGGAGGAACTCGTCTCCCAGGCGCTCGAAGCCCCCGTCGGCCCGGAAGGCCTCGAGGAAGGCGTCGATCCGCTCGCGCAGCTCGCCGTCCCCCTGCCGCAGCCCGATGGCCCACGATTCCTCGCGGAAGGGGCGCAGCACCGCCCGGGTGCTGTCGGGGTGGCGGCGGTGGTTTTGCCACACCGAGAGCGAATCGTAGATGAAGGCGTCGGCCTTGCCCTGCGACACCTCGAGCACCGCGGCGTTCTCCTTGTCGAGCACCAGGACGCGCGCCTTCTTCAGGTGCCCGACGGCGAATTGGTGGCCGGTGGTGCCCTTCTTCACCGCCACGGTGCGGCCGGCCACGTCGAGGTCGTCGGCCGACTGCACCGGCGACTTCGCCGCCACCAGCAGCGCCAGCCCCGTCTTCAGGTAGGGGGCGGAGAAGGCGATCGACTTCGCCCGCTCGGGCGTGGCGGTCATCGAGGAGATGATGCAGTCGATGCGTTTCGTCTTGAGCGCCGGGATGAGCCCGTCGAAGGCGATGTTCTCGATCACCACCTCGCGGCCGAGATGCGCGGCGAGCGCCTCGGCGAGGCGCACGCTCACACCGGTGGGCCTGCCGCGCGGGTCGACCGTCTCGAAGGGGGGATAGGAAAGCTCCATCCCCACCCGGAGCGGCTCGGCCGCGGCCGCCGCGCCCGTGCCGGCGAGGAGCGCCGCCGCCGCGAGGGCCAGACGGCGGGGGAGAACGCGGCGCGGCCTCGAACGCGTGGGGAGCGGCATGGCTGGATCCAGGGGGGTCACTCGACGCGGATGCAGTAGAGGGCGTCGGAGGAGCGCACGAGGAGGGCGTCGCCCGTCACGCCGGGCGTGGCCCAGAACACCTCCCCCTCGGCGGCGAGGTCGCTCTCGGCGAGGATCTCGAACTCGGGCCCCGTCTTGAGGACGATCGTGCGCCCCCGCCTCGTTGACGACGTAGATCCGCTCGCCGACGACGATCGGGCAGCCCACCGCCTGCGTCCCGCCCGGCATCCGCTTGCGGTACTTCTCCTCGCCGGTGCGCTTGTCGTAGCAGACGACGGTCTGGCCGAAGAAATAGAGCAGGTCGCCCACGACCACCGGGGAGGGCATGCCGGCGCCGCTCTTGGTGCGGGTCCAGGGGACGACCGCCGACGTCTTCTCGCCGTCGGCGAGCGAGACGTCGCCGGAGGCGCCGGCGAGGATCGCGGCGGCCGGCGCCTTCGATCCGGGGCTCGACGTGCCGAAGTAGATGCCGTCGGCGTCGGCCCCCAGCGAGCAGGCGAAGGAGGTGTCGAGGCCGGCGTAGCGCCAGCGTTCGGCGCCGTCGGACAGCGCGTAGGCCACGATCGAGCCCTGCCCGCCGGTGACGACCTCGGTCGTCCCGCCGTTGTCCCAGATCACCGGCGTGGCCCAGGACGCGCCCTTGGATCGCGTGGCCGTCCAGATGTCGGCGCCGGTGGCGGCGTCGAGGCAGTGGAGGTCGCCCGCCTCGTCGTTGTAGCACTGCACCAGCAGCCGCCCGTCGTGGAGCACCGGCGAGGCGCCGGTGCCGAAGCCGTTGGTGATCTTC
>CAISKG010000007.1 GCA_903885855.1 uncultured Planctomycetaceae bacterium | reverse complement strand
TCGCAGCGCACGGTTCCCGTCGCGGGGCACCCTCGGTCGCCGGCCGCGTGGTTTCACGCTCGTGGAACTGCTCGTCGTGATCGCCATCATCGGCACGCTCGTGGGCCTGCTCCTTCCCGCGGTGCAGTCGGCGCGCGAGGCCTCCCGCGCCGCCAGCTGCCGCAACAACCTCAAGCAACTCGGCCTGGCCCTCCACCACTACCACGACCACGCCAAACGCTTCCCGTCCGGCTGGAGCGGCGCGGCGATCCCCGACGGCACCGCCGCCGACGATCTCCCCGGCTGGGGCTGGGCCACGGAGCTCCTCCCGCAGATCGAGCAGTCGACGCTCCACGCGCGCATCGACCGCCGCCGGCCCGTCTTCGACCCGGCCAACTCCGCCCTGCACGCCGATGTCCGGCGGCAGGTCGTGCCCACCTTCCTCTGCGCGTCGGACGTGCGCGGCCCCACCGAGCGCGACGGCTTCTTCATGATCGGCGCCGACGACGGCCACGACGAGGAGGAGGAAGAGGAGGAGGGCCACCACGACGAGCGCGTCGACGGGCCGCAGTTCGCCCCGCTCACCGAGATCGGCAAGTCGAACTACGTCGGGGTCTTCGGGACCATCGAGGTGGACGACGCCCCGGCGGCCGGCGACGGGATGTTTTTCCGCAACAGCCGCGTCGGGATGCGCGACATGCTCGACGGCACGAGCAAGACGCTCGTCGTCGGCGAGCGCCACAGCAAGCTCGGGGCGAGCACCTGGACGGGCGTGGTGAGCGGGGCCAAGGCCGCCTACCCGCGCGTGGTGGGAGTCGCCGACCACACGCCGAACCACGCCGATCACCACTTCGACGACTTCACGAGCAACCACCCCGCCGGCGTCCATTTCCTCATGGGCGACGGGTCGGTGCACCGCCTCGACGACTCGATCGCCATCGAGGTCTACCAGTCGCTGTGCACCCGTGCCGGCGGCGAGGCCACGCCGCTGCCGGAGTGAGCCCCGCCGGGCCCGCGGCGCACGTGGTCGGACGGGCCCTCCGGCAGGCTGGGGGGGCTGGGCCGGGGTTTTTTCCGTCAGTTTCGTCGCGTCCGCCCGGCGCGGGCCGCTGATCGGGGGGCGGCGGCCCGTTTTTCCCCTGGCCGGTTTCCCGGAGGCTGTTAGCGACCCGCGCCGCCTGCGGTTCCCTTCTCGTGGACATCACCGTTCCCGAGGAGGCCAGGTCGTGATCTCGCTCGCCCCCGTCAAGCGTGCCCCCCGCCGCCGTCCGACCAAGGCCTCGGGAGCCCCGGAGACGGTCTCCGGACGGTCCGCGCGGCTCGAGGCGCTCCGCCAGCGCCGCCGCGCCTTCTTCGCCAAGGCGATCGATTTCATCCCCTGCCGCCAGTTCCTCGCCGCCGACGCCGCCGATGCGGTGGCCCGCGTGCCCGCCCCGCCGACGGTGACGACGACCAAGGCCCCCGCCGACGCCTCCGGGCGCCTGTCGGCCTACGTGGCGGGGCTCTACCGCACCCGGCTTCTCTCCCGCGAGGAGGAGCAGTTTCACTTCCGCCGTCTGAACTGGCTCAAGTTCCGGGCCGCCACCGAGCGTGGGCGGCTCGATGAGAAGCGGGCCACCGACCGGCAGATGAACGCGGTGGAGAAACTGCTCGCCGACGCGGAGACGTCGCGGTCGCTGCTCATCACGTCGAATCTGCGGCTGGTGGTGTCGATCGCCAAGAAGTTCGTCAACCCCGACGACTCCTTCGACGAGCTCGTCGCCGAGGGCAACGTGGCCCTGATGCGCTCGGTCGACAAGTTCGACTTCTCCCTCGGCAACCGCTTCAGCACCTACGCCACCTACGCCATCCAGCGCCATTACTTCCGCCTGTCGCACCGCGGCCGGCAGCAGCGCAAGCGTTTCGCGCCGGCCGATGAGTCGCTGCGGTCGGTGCCGGAGGTGGAAGGGGCGGCGACCTGCAGCCCCGGGCAGGTGGATCTGCTGGCGACGTTGTTCCGCAAGTTCCTCGGTGAGCTCGAGCCGCGGGAGCGGGAGATCGTCGTGGCCCGCTTCGGCTTCGACGGCCGCCCGCCGCGCACCTTCCGCGAACTCGGTGCCGAGATGGGGGTGTGCAAGGAGCGGATCCGCCAGATCCAGTCGCGGGCCATGGACAAGATCCGTGGCATGGCGGCCGAGGCCCGCCTCGAGCAGACCGTGGGCGACTGGCTCTGAGGCCGGCGCACCGGGCCCCGGAGCCCGGTGGTGCGGATGATGCCGGTTTTCCCGGGGTTGCAGCGGCCCCGGGGGCCGAATCAGGGGCCGCGCGGAGGCCTTCGGGCTTCCGGGGGTGGGCCGGGAGGGTATCCTTCCGGCCATGAACACCACGAGCCATGGCCACGCCGGCGGGGACGGCGTCGGTTCCTCCAAAGCCCCGACGTTCCGCCTCTGGCTGATGATGGTGCTCGAGTTCGCCATCTGGGGGGCATGGCTGCCCCTCATCTGGGGCTACATGGGCAAGGACGGCCTCAACTTCTCCGCCTCGCAGCAGGCGTGGGTGGGGAGCGCCTTCGCCATCGCCTCGATCGTGGGGATCTTCTTCTCGAGCCAGTTCGCCGACCGCACCTTCGCGGCCGAGAAGTTTCTCGCGGTGAGCCATCTCATCGGCGGCTTGGCGATCCTGGGCATGTATTTCGTGAAGGACTTCACCACGTTCTTCGCGCTGATGCTCGTCCACTCGCTCTTCTACGTGCCCACCATCTCCGTGACGAACTCCCTCGCCTTCACCCACATGAAGGACGCCCAGAAGGAGTTCGGCATCGTGCGCATGGGAGGCACGATCGGATGGATTCTCGTCGCGTGGCCGCTGTACTTCATCCTCCAGGGGAAGACGGGCGTCGACGCGGTGGCGGCCAGCCGCAACATCTTCCTCATCTCCGGCGTGATCTCGCTGGCCCTGGCGGCCTACTCGCTCTTCCTGCCGCACACGCCTCCCAAGCCCGCCGCGCCCGGCGAGGGCGGCTTCGCCTGGATGAAGGCCGCCCGGTATCTGGCCCGCCCGTACCTGCTCGTGCTCTTCGTGGTCACGTTCATCGACGCGGTGATCCACAACGGCTACTTCGTCATGGCCGACGGCTTCCTGCGCAGCCCCACGGTGGGGATCAAGCCGGAATGGATCATGCCGGTGATGAGCATCGGCCAGGTGGCGGAGATCGCCACGATGGCGATCCTCGGCGGTGTCCTCGCCAAACTCGGCTGGAAGACGACGATGATCCTCGGCATCCTCGGTCATGCCGCCAGGTTCGGCGTTTTCGCTTTCTTCCCGCAGAATCAGGCGGTGATCATCGCGGTGCAGGTGCTCCACGGCATCTGTTACGCCTTCTTCTTCGCCACCCTCTACATCTTCATCGACGCCGCCTTCCCCAAAGACGTGCGCTCGAGTGCCCAGAGCCTCTTCAACCTCCTCGTTCTCGGTCTCGGCGATCTGGCGGCGAAGTGGCTCTTCATCCCCCTCCAGGAAAGCCTCCAGGGGGCCGGCGGGATCGACTACCAGAAGCTGTTCCTCGTGCCGACCCTGATGGCCGTGGCCGCCGCGGCACTCCTGCTGCTGGCCTTCTGGCCCCCGCGCCGGCTCGAGGACGCCGACGTCGCCCGTGACGACCTCGAGACCGAGGCTCCGAACATCACCTGACGGCCCTCCCGCCGGCCCGATCCGGGACGGTTTCCCGCGGCGGCAATCAGCCTTGCGGCAGGGGCCCGAGAGCCCCTATCTTCCCGCCCCCTCCGCGCGGCAGGCCCGGTGTCGTCGGCGTCGCGCGGGCGGGGCAGGAGGGCCGTCGATGCCGATCACGCTCCACGATCTCGCCGCCGCCATCGGCGCGGGGCCCGTCCACGCCGGCACCGCGGAGGGCGACTCCCGCCTCCCCATCGCCGGCGCCGCCACCCTCGACGCGGCCACCCCCGGCGACGTCACGCTCGTCGACTCCGCCGACAAGCTCCACCTCCTGGCCCGCAGCCGGGCCGGCGCGGCGATCGTGCCGGCGGGCACCGGGGCGCTCGAGCGGCCGGTGATCGAGGCGGCCGACGTGCATGCCGCCTTCGCCGCGGCGATCCTCCACTTCCGCCCGCCGCGCCGCGTGCCGCGGCGCGGCACGAGCCCGCAGGCGGCGGTCGATCCCTCGGCCCGGATCG
>CAISKG010000006.1 GCA_903885855.1 uncultured Planctomycetaceae bacterium | reverse complement strand
TGAAAAACCTTGGCTTTTTCAGGGTGCCCACACGTGGAAAAAGGTCATGGATGACTTTTTCCACGGACAGCGAGCACGCTGTGGACACCGTGATCCGCCGCCGGATGCGGCGGCCGAGCGCTACGGCCCGGTCGCATCGGGCGCGGGGAACGCGGGCGCCGGCGGCGGCGCGAGCGCACGGCGGTCGTCCTGGAAGGCGGCCGGGTCGAAGCGGTCGGGACCGCCGGAGCCGGGGGCGAAGCGCAGGCTCGCGCGCAGCCTGTCGAGTGCGGCGCGCGTGTCGGTGGCCGCCCGGCCGCCGGTGAGGCCGGGCCCCAGCCGGGCCGGGCCGCCGTCGCGGTCGGCCTCCATGAGGAGGTAGGTCTGCGTGGCGGCGTCCCAGAAGCGCCACTCCGGGGCGGCGGCCCCGACCGCGGCGTCGATCCGGGGGCCCGACGCGTCGAGCCCGATCCGCGGCCGCCGGGCCACGGCGGCGCCGAAAAAAAGCGCCGCCCGCTCGAGCGTGCGGGCCCGCGCCGCCATCTCCCCGAGCCGATCGGGGTCGCCCTCGGCCCAGCGCGGCCCGAAGCCCTCGCGCACGTCGACCGCCGCCGCCTCCACCGCCGCGCCGGCGGGGTCGTCGATCGACAGCGCCATCAGCCGCGCCGCCGACACCGCCCACGGCTGCCACGACGGCACGCCCGGCGCGGGATTGCGGAACGGCCCGGCCGCGCCCGCCGCCACGCGCTCGGGGCTCAGCGCACGGTGGCAGGCGTAGCAGTCGAACTCGGCGAAGTCGATGCCGCGGACGGCGCCGCCGCCCCGGGCCCCGTCCGCCGCGCGGTCGGCACGCGCCGCGAGCAGGCGGGCCGTGGCCGCCAGCGTCTCCGCCTGCCCGGCGGCCCACGACCGCTCCCCGAAGTCGGCCTCGGTCTCGGCGCGGCCGCGCGGGCTCCAGTGGCGCGGCCAGAGGCGCTCGTAGGCGGCGAACTCGAAAGCCAGGCGCGGATGCCCGGCCGCGATCAGGTCGTGCCCCACCTCGCGCGTGTGGTCGCCGACGTGGCAGGGGACGCAGCTCCGCGCCCGCGCGGCCGCGTCGCCCGCGTCGCGGTAGCCGAGCGCCGCGCGCTCGTGCGGCGCCGTCGTCTTCCAGGAGGGGAGATGGTGGAGGGCGAGCCAGTCCGTCGCGTCGCCGTGGCAGGCGCTGCAGGAGACGCCGTCGGCGACGACATCCGGTGGCAGCGGCGCCTCGCGCTCCGCCTGCACCGCGTGGCACATGAGGCACTGCCGTTCGCGGTGGGGCGGGCCGATGCCCAACAGCGCCGCCATGCGCAGGCTCCTCGGCTCGTGGAGCGTCTCGCAGGCGCGGGCGTGCGGGTCGCGCGCCATCCAGAGCGTGGCCGCGAACGACTGCACGTCCCGCGCGGGCGACGCCGGCCCCCCGTGGCAGCTGCCAGTGGCGCAGGTGGCGGCCGAGAGGGCGAACGAGGCCGGATCGGCTGCCTCCCCGCCGGTCGGCGCCGCCAGGCCCCCCGGCGCCGGGCATGGCGCGGGCGGCGCCACGGGTCGGGGCGGCCCCGCGGGCACCGGCTCGGGCGGGGGCAGTGGCTCGGCGGCGGCGAGGATCCACGCCAGCAGGCACGTGAGCCCCAGGCCCGCCGCGGCGGCCGCGGCCGGGGGGCGCGTCGCGGGTCGTCCGACCGTCGTCGCCGGCATGGTGGTGGCGTCCTCCCCCGCAACCAATGTCGACGGCGGCGGGCGACGGCGGCGAGCGGCGTGCCGGTCGGGGCGGCTGTCGGGCCTGTCGCGATTCCGGCGCGGGGCCGGGCTGCGGTATCCTTGCCGGTTCCGGCATCCCTGACAGCCGCCGCGGTCCTGTCGCCCGAGGAGTCGCCCGTGATCATCGGTGGCAGGACCTGGCCGCGGGATCGCCCCTGGGTGGCGGGGATCGCGCTGGCCGCCGCCGCCGCCGCCGCGTGGTACGGCTGGGAGTGGTCCGCCGGCGGCCGGCTCCCCGGCGGCAGCAGCCGCCCCGGATTCGTCTGCGGCGTCGTCGGCGGGCTGATCATCCTCTTCGAGCTGCTCCTCTGGCCGCGGCGGCGCGTGCGCAGCTGGCGGCTCGGCTCGGCCCAGGCCTGGCTGCGGGCCCACGTCTGGCTCGGCCTGCTCGCGCTGCCGCTGGTGCTGATGCACGCGCGCCTGCTGGTCATCGGCGGGCTGCTCAACGTCGCCCTGATGGCGGTGTTCCTGGTGGTCATCGCCAGCGGCGTGTGGGGGCTGTGGCTGCAGCAGTTCCTCCCCGGGATGATCCTCGACGAGGTGCCGGGCGAGACGATCCGCGAGCAGATCGACCACGTCGCCGCGCGCGAGGCGGCCGAGGTGGGGCGGCTGGTGCGCGCGGTGTGCGAGCCGGCGGGCGGCGCCGATGACGAGGGAGACGACGCGGGGTCCGAGTTCGCGGTGGTGACCGGGTTCCGGGCGATGACCGGCATCCAGGGGCGCGTGGTGGAGACGCTGCCGGTCTACGCAGTGATCCCCGGCACCCGCGAGATCTCGCGCCGCTTCCGGGAGGAGATCCGCCCCTTCCTCCTCGCGGGCCGCCGCGGCGGCTCGCCGCTGGCCGGCCGTCGGCAGGCGGAGGGCTTCTTCGCGGCGCTGCGCGCGGGGTGCCCGGCCGACGCCGCCGGCGTCATCGACCGGCTGGAGCGGGCCTGCGAGCAGCGCCGGCAGTTCGACCTCCAGGCCAGGCTCCACGACCGCCTCCACCGCTGGCTGCTCGTCCACGTGCCGCTGTCGTTCGCCCTCGGCGTGCTCCTGGCGGTGCACGTGCCGGTGGCGCTGTGGTACTGGTGAGGGTTCCATGCCGCCGAGCGACCCCGGGCGACGCACCTCCTCGCGCGACCACGTGTCGCGGATCGACCGGGGCTACTACACGCGCCCCAGCGCGATGCGCGCGTGGCGCGGCGGGTTGACGGCGGCGGCGGTGCTGCTGGCGGCGGCGTGGGGCGCCTGGGGGCTCGTCGATCAGCCGCGCCACCACGCGCCCGGCCCCGTGGCCGCCGCCCACGCGCGCTTCGAGCGCGACTGCCAGGCCTGCCACGTCCCCTTCGCCCCCGTCAAGGACGACACCGTGCTGGCGACGGGCCTCTCGCGCGCCGCCGCCGACGCCAAGTGCGAGGCCTGCCACCGGGCGCCGGTGCACCATCCGCGGCAGTCGCTCGTGGAAGCCGGCTCGTGCAGCTCCTGCCACGTCGACCACCGCGGCCGCGACGCCGCCATCGCCCGCGTCGCCGACCGCACCTGCGTGGCCTGCCACGCCGACATCGACGCCCACCGCCTCCCCCCCACCGGCGACGCCGACGGAAGCCGCCCCGCCGCCCCCCCCGCGCCGATCACGCGCTTCGACGACGAGCACCACCCCCCGTTCGCATCGCTGGGCCACGATCCCGGGCGGCTCAAGTTCTCCCACGGGCGCCACATGACCGCGGGGCTCGAGTTCGGCGGGCCGTCGCGGGCCGGGCCGCTCTCCTACGCCATGCTCGAGGAGCCCGACCGCGCGCGCCTCATGCCCGCGGGTGCCGCCGCGGGCGACCCCGTGCAGCTGTCGTGCGCCGCCTGCCACGAGTTCGCGCCGTCGGCGGCGGCCGACGAGGCCCGCCTGACGACGGCGTTCCTGGCGGCGTCGCCCCCCGGCGCCTATCCGCTCCCGGTGTCGTTCGAGCGCCACTGCGTCGCCTGTCACGCGCTCCCCTTCGACCCCGCCGATCCGGCGCGGCGCCTCCCGCACGGGTTGGGGCCGGAGCCGATGCAGCAGCGGATCGTGGCCGAGCTGCTCGAGGCGTCGGCCGCGGGGAAGCGCGCCATCGACGTGCCCCTGCCGCCACGCGGCCTGCCGGCCAATCCACCCCTGCCGAGCCTGCCGGAGACGATCCGCACGCAGCTCGGCGCGGGGGTGGCGCAGGCGCGCACCTTCACGCGCGGCGTGTGCGGCAAGTGCCACGAGACCGTCGACGCGCCGATCCCGGTCGCGGCGCTGGTGCGCGGCGACGATCCCCCGGCCGGTGCCGACGCGATGGAGACCTGGTTCCGCGTCCCGCCCACGGGCGTGCCGGACGTGTGGCTCTCGAAGGCGCGCTTCAGCCACGCCCCCCATCGCGGCAGCGACTGCCGCACCTGCCACGACGCCGCCTACCCGCCCGCCGAGGGCACGGCGTCGTCGTCGTCGGCGCTCGACAACGATCGGGTGATGATCGCGGGGCGGGAGTCCTGCACCGGCTGCCACGCGCCGCCGGGCCGCGACGCCGCCGGCAGGATCACCGGCGGGGCGCCCTTCGACTGCGTGGAATGCCACGGCTACCACGGCCTCGGTCGGCACGGGCCCGCCCACGCGGCCACTCCCCGCGACGATCCCGGCGACCTGCTCTTCCCGGCCGCTGCGCGGGGGCCGGCCGCCGCGCGGGGGAGGCCC
>CAISKG010000005.1 GCA_903885855.1 uncultured Planctomycetaceae bacterium | reverse complement strand
GCCGGCCTGGTCGACGTCTTCGGCGACGTCCCCGGCGCCGCCCAGCCGCTGGCCGCGGCGCTGGTGGCCCCGACGGCGCCGATCGTGGAGAGCGAGCCCAACGACACGCCCGAGGCGGCGCAGGCCGTGGCGCTGCCGGGCGTGGTCGCCGGCCGCTTCCATCCGCGCGGCGACCGCGACTGGCTCTCCTTCGAGGCCAAGGCTGGGGAGACGCTCGTCCTCGACCTCTTCTCGTCGCGCCTCGGCCACCGCACCGACGCCTGCCTGACGCTCGAGAGCGTCACCCCGGGGCCCGACGGCAAGCCGGTGCGGGCGGAGCTGGCCTTCGCCGACGACGGGCCGGCGGAGTTCGTGGCCGGGGCGGTCGACCGCCCCTCGTCCGACCCGGCGATCGAGTTCAAGGTGCCCGCCGACGGCACCTACCGGCTGCTGGTGCGCGACCTGAAGGCCGACTCGCGCACGGCGCCGGAGCACGCCTGGGTGCTCGTCGCCCGCCGCCCCACCCCCGACTTCCAGCTCGTGGCCCTGCTGGCGGAGCAGAACCGGGCCGACGCCAACCGGGCGGCGAACGTGCCGCCGGTGATCGACATCGGCGGCGCGACCACGATCGACGTCCTCGTCTTCCGTGCCGACGGCTTCGCCGAGGACGTCGTCGTCGAGGCGGAGGGGCTCCCCCCCGGCGTCACCGCCAGCCCGGCGATCGCCCCGGCCCGCACCAATCGGGTGCAGCTGGTGCTCTCCGCCGCGGAGGGGATGAAGCCCTTCGCGGGCACGATCCGGGTGGTGGGCAAGGCGCGGATCGGCGAGGCCGAGGTGTCGCGGCAGGCCCGGGTGGCGGCCCTCCGCTGGAACGCCGACAACCAGAACCAGCCGCGCGTCCTCCGCGAGCTCCACGAGTTGCCGATCGCGGTCACCGCCGACGCCCACCCGGTCACCGTGGCGCCGAGCGAGACGAAGATCTGGGAGACCGCCCGCAGCGGGAAGGTGTCGATCCCGCTGGTGGTGGTCCACCGCCCCGGCGCCAAGGGGGAGGTGTCGCTCACCGCCCCCGGCCTTCCCGGCGAGCTCAAGGTGCCCGAGATCAAGGTGGCGGAGGCGGCCACGGCCGCGTCGGCCGAGATCGACCTCGACCCCAAGCTCCCGGCGGGGGTCTACCAGATCGTCCTCCGCGGCGCCACGAAGATGGCCTACGCCCGCAACCCGCAGGCCGCCGAGGCCGCCAAGGCCGACCACGAGCGCGTCGCCGCGATCGTCAAGGATCGCTCCGCGAAGCTCGAGGCGGCGAAGGCCGCGCTCGCCGCCGCCGACAAGGCGATCGCCGACGCCCAGGCGGCCGGCCAGCAGCCGACGGCGGAGCAGACCGACGGCAAGGCCAAGGCCGAGGCGGCCGTGAAGGATCTCGAGGCGGGCACGAAGGCCGCCGAGGAGGAGCGTGTGAAGCGCGAGAAGGTGGCCGCCGAGGCCGCCGCCGCCGCCGCCCCCAAGGACATCGACGTGCCGGTGATCGTGCCCTCGATCATGCTCCGCGTCGCCGAGACGCCGCTGGTGTGGGGCGCCGTCGCGGAGACGGTGACGCAGAAGCAGGGGGCCACCGCCGATCTGGCCGTGCCCTTCGAGCGGCGCTACGGCCTCGCCGGCGACGTGGTGCTCGAGGCGGCTCCCGCGAATCCCGTGCCGGGGCTGTCGGTGGCGGCGGTCACCGTGCCCGGCGACCAGGCCCAGGGGCTCCTCAAGGTCGTCACGACCGGCGAAACCCCTCCCGGCCGCTACGAACTGGTCCTGCGGGGCAAGGTCAAGTTTCACGATCGGGATGTCGTTACCGATCGCAAGGTTTCGGTGGTGGTCGAGGCGCCCTGAGCGGCACCCGGCCGAATCGAGCGCCGGCCGGCGGCCCGCCGCGGCGGCCGGCGCCTGGATGGAATCACGTCACAGAGGTCTCCGATGAACAGCGTCCGCATCCGGATCACGCGGCTGGTGGCCCTTTCCACGGCGCTGGTCGCCCCGGCCGTGACCGGCGCCGCGGCGCGGGCCGACGGGCTCCCGGTGGCGGCGCCTGCGCGCAGCGACGCGGTGCGCTTCCAGGACGAGATCCTCCCGATCCTCGCCGCCAACTGCACCGCCTGCCACAACCCCAAGATCCACGAAGGCGGGCTGATCCTCGACTCGCACAAGGCGATCGTCGCCGGCGGTGATTCGGGCCCCAGCGTGGTGGCGGGGAAGGCGGCGGAGAGCCCGCTGTTCCTCCGCGCGGCCCACCTCCAGGAAGACTACATGCCCCCCGCCGACAACAAGGTCGGCGCGTCGTCGCTGTCGCCGGAGCAGCTCGGCCTCCTCGAGCGCTGGATCGCCGAGGGGGCCGTGGCCGGCCCCGCCATGGAGCGCAAGGCGATCGCCTGGCGGCCGATTCCCCCCGGCAGCGGCGGCGTGATGGCGGTGGCGATGTCGGCCGACGGCCGCCTCACCGCCGCGTCGCGGGCCGGCCGCCTGAGCCTGTTCGACACCGCCTCGGGCGCGCTTGTGGCGTCGCTCGTCGATCCGGCCACCGCCGACGGCGGGGCCGCGGCCGACACCGCCCACCGCGACACGATCTCGGCCCTGGCGATGTCCCCCGTCGACGACACGCTCGCCAGCGCCTCCTTCCGCACCGTGAAGCTCTGGTCGCGCGTCCGCCCCTCGCGGCTCGCCGAGGTCGCCGACACCGCCGGCACGACCGTCCTGGCCGCCGCCGCCTCGAGCGCCGCCTGCGGCCGTGCCGACGGCACGGTGGCGATCGTCGACGCCCCCTCGGGAACGCTGCGGAAGGCGGTCCGCGCCCACACCGCGGCGGTGACGGCGCTGGCCCTCTCGGCCGACGGGGCCACGATCTACTCCGCCGCCGCCGACGGCAGCGTGGTGGCCATCGCCTCGGCCGACGGCGGCGTGACGGGCCGCTTCATGCGGCCGCCGGGCGTGACGGCGCTGGTCGTCACGGCGGCCGGCACGCAACTGGCCGTGGCCGACGCCGACGGCGTGGTGCGCACCTTCGCCCTCCCCCTCCCCGCGCCCCCCGCCGATCCCGCCGCCGCGCCGCCGCAGCCGCTGAAGGAACTGGCCGGCGGCGGCGGCCCGGTGAAAGTCCTGGCGGAGTCGCCCGCCCTCTCCGGCCACCTCCTCGCCGGCGGCGCCGACGGCGTCGTGCGCCTCTGGAACGTCGATGGCGCCGCGGTGGTGCGGCAGTTCGCCCATGGCGGGGCCTTGGGCGGGATGGCGCTCAAGCCCGACGCCACGCGTCTGGTGACGGTCGGCACGGTGCCGGGGGTGAAGATCTGGGACGTCGCCACCGGCGGCATGACGGCCGAGTGGAAGGGGGACGTGCGCGTGGCGGAGAAGCTGCGCCTGGCCGACATCGACCTGGCCGTCCGCAAGCAGGACGCCGAATACGGCAAGGCCCAGGTGGCCGCCGCCGAGAAGGCGGTGGAGGCCGCCGGCACCGAGATCACGCAGTCCAACGAGAAGCTCGCCGCCGCCGAGAAGGCCCTCGCCGAGAAGGCGGAGGCGGCCAAGACGGCGCTCGCCGCCGCCACCGAGGCGGCCACGATGGCGGAGGCCGCGGCCACGGCGCTCGCGCAGTCGACGGCCGCCCAGGAGGCCGCCGGCAAGGCGGCCGCCGCCGTCGCGGCGGGCATGGAGAGTGCCACCGCCTCGAAGGACGCCTTCGCGCTGGCCGCCGCCTCGAGCTCCGGCGACGCCGCCGCCGCCGAGGCCCTCAAGGCCTTCGAGGCCGCCGTGGCGGCCGCCGCAGCCGCCAAGACCGCCGCCGACCAGGCGGTGGCCCAGGCCGCCGCCCAGGTGGAACGCGCCAAGGCACGCGGCGACGAGGCCACCAAGAAGAAGGACGAGATGAAGAAGGCCTCCGACGGCGCCGAGGAGGCGCGCAAGGGGGCCGAGACGGCGACCACGTCGGCGAAGCGGGCGGTGGAATTCGCCCAGGCCCAGAAGGCCAAGGCCGACGAGGATCTCCCCCGGCGCAAGGACGAGTCGGCCAAGGCCGACGCCGACGCCGCCGCCGCCGAGCAGTCGCGCGGGGCGGTCGCCGAGGCACGCACCGCCTCGGAGAAGCCCGTCGCCTCCGCCGCCTTCTCCCCCGACGGCCGCTGGATCCTCTGCGCCGCCGCCGACGGCACCGTGATGCTCCTCGGCGACGACGCCATCCCGCGCGACACCTGGAGCGGCACCGCCGGTGACACGCTCGTCGCCTTCCTCGACGGCGACCGCGCCATCCAGACCGCCGGGGCCGCCGCCGCCGGGATTTGGCAGGTCGCCCCGCGCTACGCGCTTGCACGCACGATCGGGGGCGAGCTGACGCCGCCGGCCACCGAGGACGACCCCGGCCTGCCGCCGATCGACGTCGTCACGTCACTGGCCTTCTCACCCGACGGCGCGATCCTCGCCACGGGCAGCGGCCGGCCGAGCCGCTCCGGCGAGATCAAGCTCTGGAACACCGCCGACGGGGCGCTGGTGCGCGAGTTCGCGGCCCCCCATTCCGACACCGTCACGGCGCTCGAGTTCTCGCGCAAGGGGGATCTCCTCGCCTCCGGCGGCACCGACCGTTTCGTGAAGGTCCACACCGTGGCCGAGGGGAAGCACGTCAAGAGCTTCGAGGGGCACACCGGCCACGTCCTCGGCGTCGCCTGGCAGGCCAACGGCCGGCGGCTCTCGAGCGCCGGCGCCGACAACGCCATCAAGGTCTGGGACGTCGTCACCGGCGAGCAGCAGCGCACGATCGCGGGACTCAAGAAGGAGGTCACGGCGGTGAAGTTCGTCGCGCCGGGCGAGGAGGTGGTGGCCTGCTCCGGCGACCCGACGGTGCGCCTCTACAACGCCGGCAACGGCGGCACGGTGCGCGAGTTCGGCGGCGCCGCCGACTTCGTCCAGGCCGTGGCCGTGGGGCCGACCTGGCTCGCGGCCGCCTGCCAGGACGGCAAACTGCGGCTTTGGACGGTGGCCGACGGCAAGCTCGTCCACACCCTCGAGCCCTCGCCGGCCCCGGCGAAGCCGTGAGCGGCGAGACGCGGGCGGAGCGTCTTTCCAGCCTCCCGCGATCGTGACCTGGACGATGTGTCCCGGTGCCGTCACGGACACTCGGGCGGCGGATCGGGAAACAGGCCCGGCAGCCAGCGGGGGGCGGCGCTCGCGGGAAAGCCCAGCCGCAGGGGCGACCGTGGCGAATCGGACTCGAGGGCGCCCGACTGGAGCAGGGAGGACGTCGTCCGTCGCGCGGTCCTCTCACTGACCGAGAGCATCTTTTCGACGTCGCCACGATCGACTTCCCCCCGAAGGAGCACCCCTTCGAGGAGTCGATCCGATCGTGACGCGAGCCTTCCCCCGGCCACCTCCTCTTCGGCCCACCGGATGACACGCCCCGCCAGGGTGGCAGGCTGCACCAGCCGCTCCATGAACGCGACCTGATCCAGGCAGATGTCGAGGAAGAACTCGATGAAATCAGCGAGCGATCCCTCGCCGAGCGCTCCCCGGCCGTCGAGATCGCCTCGGCGCCGCTGGTCGCAATCCTCCAACCGATCCTTGTAATCGGCCTCACGGCGGGCGAGCCCACGGGCGATCGACCAGATGCCGCTGGTGCCGATGGCGTCACGGAGCATCGCGTACGACACGAGCCGGGCGACACGCCCGTTGCCGTCGGCGAAAGGATGGATCCAGAGAAGCCGATGGTGGGCCGCCGCTGCCGCGAGGATCGTCTCCATTCTCCCGAGGGGCGCGTAGACGGCCTCGAAGCGATCCATGAACCGGGCGACGGCCCCCGGGCTGACCGCATGATGGCGACCCACGGCCACGTCCGTCTCGCGCCAGTGCCCCGGCACGACTCGGATGCCGCCGCCGGTCGCCACATCTCCGACGGTCAGGAGCGTCTCGGGAAGTTCACCGCAGAACCGAGCGTGGATTTCACGAATGGCCGACACGGTCGATGCCCGACCTGCCACCCCCCCGGTGTCGATCCACGCCTGCACCGCGATGTGCGAGCGGGCCTCGAGTTGCAGATCCCGCTTCCGGGGTTCGTCGCTGTAATCGGCACGCAGGGCGCGCTCGATGTCCACGGGATGGGTGTCGTGGCCCTCGATGAGATTGCTGTAGTAGCAATTCATCGAGCGGACGAGGCCGGCGAGGCTCGCGGCGACTCCCCGCGGCAGCGTCCCGTCGAGGCGGGTCGAGGCAGTGACGAGTTCAAGCGCCTTGTCGGCGATCGCCGGCCGCCGGCGCGAGGACTCCCCCAGGAGCAGCGGCTCCATCAGGCTCGTGCTCTCCCCGCGGTCGACCGGCTGGCTCATCCGTCCATTATGGCCGTTTTCCTGGCCGGTTCAGCGACAGCCACAAACGTGACGCAAACCATTGCTGTCGCGATATCTACCGCGTTGCTCCAGAGCCACGATACCCCGAACATGGCCGGTTTTTTGGCCGGGTCGCGCCGGGGGGCGGCAGGGGAATACACCTGAGGCGCGCGGTGCGGCGTCCCGGGCTCTGGAGCACCACGCGCCAGCGGCACGCACCCGTGCACCGACAACGGGCCGTCACATCCGCCGCTTGGCTGCTCAGAGCAATTCCGGGATGACCGGCTGCTCGACGAGGTACTGCGGGCGGCCGGTGGCGTCGACGATCGTCGTCGTCTGCGTGTCGATGCCGAGGTTGTGGTAGAGGGTGGCCAGCACCTCCTGCACGTGCACCGGGCGGTCGGTGGCGTGCTCGCCGAGCCGGTTGGTGGCCCCGATCACCTGCCCGGTGCGCATCCCGCCGCCGGCCAGCAGGGCACAGCTGACCTGCGGCCAGTGGTCGCGGCCGGCGTCCTTGTTGATCTTGGGCGTCCGCCCGAACTCCCCCCACACCACCACCGAGGTGTCGCCGAGCATCCCGCGGGCCTCGAGGTCGTCGAGGAGCGCCGAGAGGGCCTGATCGAGCTTCGGGCCGTGGTCGCGCACCATGGCGAAGTTCTGGCCGTGGCTGTCCCAGCGGCCGAACGACAGGCTCACCACCCGCACCCCGGCCTCGACCAGCCGCCGCGCCATGAGGAGGTGGTCGTTGCAGGTGGGGGCGCCGTCGTACTGGAACTGGTAGGGCTTGCCGTCGCCGTAGGCCTCGCGGACGGCCGGGTCCTCCTTGGAGATGTCGAGGGCGTCGAGGAGCCTCGAGCCGGTGAGGACGTCGAAGGCCCGCTGCCCGAAGGCGTCCATCCCGGAGAGGGTGCCGCTGGAGTCGACGTCGCGGCGCAGCCGGTCGACCGAGGCGAGGAGCTGCTTGCGGTCGGAGAGCCGCTCGAGCGACAGCTCCTTGAGCTGCATGTTGGCCATGCCCTGGCCGTCCGGCTTGAAGGGGCCGTGCGCCGGGCCGAGGAAGCCGGCCGTGCCGCTGTCGGACCAGGGGCCGTGCTGCGTCTTGGCGGCGAGCCCCACGAAGGGGGGCACCGCCTGATCCACCGGGCCGCGGAGCCTGGAGACCGCGGCCCCGATCGACGGCCGGCCGCCGAGCGTGCGCAGATTGGCCGGGGTCCAGCCGGTGTTGGTCTGGAAGGCGGAGTGGTCGCCGTCGCAGCCCACGATGGAGCGGATGATGGCGCACTTGTCCATCCGCGTGGCGAGCCGCGGGAAGACCTCGGAGATCTGGATGCCGGCGACGTTGGTCGCGATCGGGCGGAACTCCCCGCGCACCTCGCTCGGGGCGTCGGGCTTGAGGTCGAAGAGATCCTGGTGCGGCGGGCCGCCCCCGAGAAACACGTTGATGAGCGCCTTGTGGCCGGGGCGCGTGCCGGGCGTGGCGGCCTCGGCGCGGAGGAGCCCCCCCAGGGAAAACCCGGCGGCGCCGAAGGAGAGCCCGCCGATGGCGAGGAAGTCGCGCCGGCCGAGGCCGTCGCACTGGCGCTGCCGACCGCCCTGGATCATGAGCATGGCGAGAGGTC
>CAISKG010000004.1 GCA_903885855.1 uncultured Planctomycetaceae bacterium | reverse complement strand
GGCGCCGTGCGCGCGGCGGCCCGGACGACCGACGGCCCCGCCCCCCCGCCGGGCCCGGTGCCGCTGGTGCGCTGGACCTTCGACGACGCATCCGCCCCGCTCGGCGGCCGGCTCCACGGCGGGGCGACGATCGTGGACGGGCGCCTGCGGCTCGAGAAGGCGAAGGGGGCGCACTTCGAGAGCGACCCGATCCCCGAGACGATCCGCGAGAAGACGCTCGAGGCATGGGTGGTGCTGCCCGATCTCGACCAGGGGGGGGGAGCGGCCATCTCGATCGAGAGCACCCCCGATCGCGATTTCGACGCCATCGTCTTCGGCGAGCGCCAGCCGCGCAAGTGGATCGCCGGCAGCGGCGGCTTCGCCCGCACGCAGGACCTCGACGCGGCCGCGGAGACCGTGGCCTCGCACCCGATCCACATGGCGGCCGTCTACCGGGCCGACAACAGCATCACCCTCTACCGCGACGGCGTGCGCTACGCCGCCGCGTACGTCCCCGGCGCCGGGCTGCGGACCTTCGAGCGCGGCGCGGCGACGGTGCTCGTGGGGCTGCGCCACCACGGCGCGGGCAACGGCTTCCTCGAGGGAGAGGTGCTCCAGGCGGCCCTCCACGACCGGCCCCTCTCCGACGACGAGGTGGCCGAGGCCTTCCGGGCCGGCCCGGAAGCGCTGCCGCGCGCCGCGATCCTCGCCGCCCTCGACGACGACCAGCGCGCCCGGCTCGACGCGGCGGCGGCGCGGCTCGGGCGACTCGCGCGGGAGGCCGAGGCCGACGCCGCGGCGCCGGAGGTGTCGTACGTCGGCGTCCGCGCCGAGCCCCCCCCGACGGCGCTGCTCAAGCGCGGCGATCCGGGATCGCCGGGCCCGATCCTCGCCCCGGCGGGGCTGTCGGCGATCACCGCGCCGGCCGCCGACCTCGGCCTCGCCCCCGACGCGCCCGAAGCGGAGCGGCGCCGGAGGTTCGCAGCCTGGATCGCCGACCCGGCCAATCCACTCCCGGCACGCGTGATGGTCAACCGCCTCTGGCAGTACCACTTCGGCCGTGGCATCGTGGCCACCCCGAGCGACTTCGGCCTCAACGGCGCCCGCCCCACCCACCCGGAACTGCTCGACTGGCTCGCGCTCGAGCTCGTGCGCGGGGGCTGGCGGCTCAAGGCCGTCCACCGCCGGATCGTCCTCTCCGCCACCTACCGCCAGGCCTCGGAGCACGACGCCGCGGCGGCCGCGCAGGATGCCGACGCGACGCTCCTGTGGCGCTACCCGCCGCGGCGTCTCGAGGCGGAGGTGGTGCGCGACGCCATGCTCGCCGCGAGCGGCGAGCTCAACCCGGCGATGGGGGGGCCGAGCTTCCGCCCCTTCACGACCACCACCTTCAGCGCCACCTTCTACCAGCCGGTCGACCGCGACGAGCCCGAGTACAACCGGCGCACCGTCTACCGGATGAACGTCAACTCCGGGAAGGAGCCGCTCCTCGAGGCCTTCGACTGCCCGAGCCCGGCGGTGAAGACGCCGGTGCGCGGCGAGACGATCACGCCGCTGCAGGCGCTGTCGCTGATGAACAACTCCTTCGTGCGGCGCCAGGCCGCCCGCCTCGCGCGGCGCTCCCTCGAGGCCGCCGGCGGCGACACGGCCCGGGCGGTCGACGCCGCCTGGGTGCGGGCCCTCGGCCGCCCCCCCGACGCCGACGAACGCAGCCTGGCGATCGCGGCGGCCGGCGAGCGCGGCCTGGAAAGCGTCTGCTGGGCCCTCCTCAACACCAGCGAGTTCCTCTATGTCCGCTGATCTGCCGCCGCTGCTGCCGCGCCGCCACGTCCTCTCGGGCGCCGGCGGCGGCCTGGGGGGCGTGGCCCTCGCCTGGCTGCTCTCGCGCGAGGGCCGCGCCGCCGGCGACGGCCTCCACGTCCCGGCCCGGGCGAAGCGCGTCGTGCAGATCTTCTGCTGCGGCGGCGTCAGCCACCTCGACACCTTCGACCCCAAGCCGGAACTGGAGCGGATGGACGGCAAGACGCTCGAGGGCAAGGGGGAGAACCTGGGCTTCTTCGGGCAGCCGGGCACGCTCATGAAGAGCGTCTATCCGTTCACGCGCCACGGCGAGAGCGGCTCGCCCGTCTCGAGCCTGCTGCCGAACATCGCGCGGCACGCCGACGAGCTCTGCTTCATCCACTCGATGGTCGCCAAGAGCAACAACCACACCCCCGCCACCTTCCAGATGAACAGCGGCTTCACGCTCAACGGCTTCCCCTGCATGGGGGCATGGCTGAGCTACGGCCTGGGGACGCTCGACGAGGATCTCCCCGCCTTCGTCGTCCTCCCCGACCCGCGCGGCCAGCCGGCCGGCGGGTCGATCAACTGGACGAGCGGCTTCCTCCCGGCCAACCACCAGGGGGTCGCCTTCCGCACCGACGGCGGCGACCCGATCGCCGACCTGCGCACCCCGGCGGGGGTGACGCCGGAGGGGCGCCAGGCTGATCTCCGCCTCCTCGAGCGGATGAACCGCGACTTCGCCCGCCTCCACCCCGGCGACGACGACTTCGCCGCCCGGATCCGGTCCTACGAACTCGCCGCCCGGATGCAGGTCAGCATCCCCGAGGCCACCGATTTCGCCGACGAGCCGCCGGCGGTGCGCGCCCTCTACGGGCTCGACGACCCGTCCAACAAGGGCTTTTCGCGCAATTGCCTCATGGCCCGCCGCCTCCTCGAGCGCGGGGTGCGGTTCGTGCAGCTGTTCAACGGCGGCGCCTTCGGCAGCCCGCGCATCAACTGGGACGGCCACGAGAACATGAAGGAGAACCACGACGCCCAGGCGGCCACCATGGACCGCCCGGTGGCGGCGCTCATCGAGGATCTCCGCGACCGGGGGATGCTCGAGGACACGCTGCTGGTGTGGTCGACCGAGTTCGGCCGCAGCCCGGTGACGCAGGGCATCGGCGCGACCGGCCGCGACCACCACCCCCGCGCCTTCACCTGCTTCCTCGCGGGGGCGGGGGTGAAGCGCGGCCACCACCACGGGGCTTCCGACGAGGTGGGCTACTTCGTGGCGGAGGACGAGGTGACGATCCCCGACTTCCACGCCACGATCCTCTGGCTCCTCGGGATCGACCACGAGCGGCTGACCTACTACCACAACGGCGTCAACCGGCGCCACACCGACGTCCACGGCCACGTGATCCGCGGAATCCTCGCCTGAGGGGGGGCCGGGGCGGTCCGGAGGCTAGAATCGGGGCCGGGAGGATCCGCATGGTGCCGT
>CAISKG010000003.1 GCA_903885855.1 uncultured Planctomycetaceae bacterium | reverse complement strand
GTGCCGGTCTGTGCCAAGCTCGAGGCCGAACTCGCCGAGCTCGAGGAGGCCGACCGGGCCGAGATGCTCGCCGGGGCCGGGCTCTCGGAACCGGCGCTCGCGTCACTCGCCCGCGCCGCCTACAAGACGCTCGGCCTGCAGAGCTATTTCACCGCCGGCGAGAAGGAGGTCCGTGCCTGGACGATCCCCGTGGGGGCCACCGCGCCGCAGGCCGCGGGGGTGATCCACTCCGACTTCGAGAAGGGCTTCATCCGCGCCGAGATCTATTCCCTCCCCGATCTCGAGCAGTTCAAGAGCGAGAAGGAGATCCGGGCCGCCGGCCGGCTGCGGGTGGAGGGGAAGGAATACGTGATGCAGGACGGCGACATCTGCCACTTCCTCTTCAACCGCTGAGCGGCGGGGCCTCCGAGCCGCCGCCCCCCGCCCCCCCAGAGGCGGCATCGGTCGCCGGCTCGCACTCGACATCGAGCTCGAACACCGGCGTTCTTTCCTCCGGCGGATGCCGCAGGAACTGCGCCAGTGCGTAGTCCGCCTTCTGCCACGGCCCGACGGAGAGCAGGCGGACCCGCAGCCACAATGCCGTGGTGCCGACCGCGTCGTCGGGAAGAAACCCGTCGAACGCCACCTCGACGCCCCACTGACGCGGCTCGAGGTGATTGGCAATAGCATGCCACTCGCGACCGTCCGTCGAGTACTCGAGGGCACAGGCCCCGTTTCCGATGATGCCCGCCTCGAGCGACTGTGCCCGGGCGGACACGGTGGTCCTGAGGTGGATCCGTCGGCTCGGCCGCTCGAACTGGTAGCGATACACCAGTCGGCCTTCGACATCGAAGCGCTCCGGGCCCCAGTAGCGGAAGCCCCGCCCGAATTCCTCGTGCCACTTCCGCACGCCGGTGGCCTCGACGAGATGGCGATCCGCCTCCGGGTCGTCGACGCCGTACACGGCATGGCGGAAGTCGGGCTGACCGAGCGGCGGTGGCCGGGAGGCCGGCCTGGGCGCCCCAGGCGATGCATCGCGAACCCCGGCTGCCGCCGGGGATGGCACGCGCTGCGAGGCCCCGTCGTTCGTCCGCACCGCGACGATCCACACCACCGCCACCACCGACACCGCCGTGGCGGCGAGGGCGGGAAAAAGCCGGCCACCGGCGCGGGCCGGGCGCGGGCGGAGCGTGACGTGCCCCCCCTCGTCCCATCCGCCATGCCCGTCGGGAAAGCGATCGAGCAGCGCCGTGAGGTCGCAGGCCAAGGCGCCGGCATCGGCGTGTCGATCCGCCGCCTCGGGGGCGAGCGCCTTGTCGACGATGCCACCGACGGCCCGCCCGGCCGCCGAAGATGCCCGAGCCGCGAGGGCCGGGCGGTGTTCGCGGATCCTCTCGAGGGCGCCGATGATCGATCCATCGCCGATGCGGAAGGGGTTGGCCCCGGTGACGAGCTCGTGCAGCACGACGCCGAGCGACCAGACGTCGCTGCGCGGATTCGCCTCCGGGGGGTGGTCGGCGAGCAGTTCCGGAGCGATCGACTCGATCGTTCCCACGATCCGGCCGGCGTGCGTCAGCGAGGTGGCGTGGAGGTCGCCCCGGAACGCTGCGGCGACGCCGAAGTCGATCACCTTCGGCTGGCCGTCGCTCCCCACGATGATGTTGGTGGATTTCAGGTCGCGATGGACCACGCCGACGGCATGGGCCGCGGCGACCGCGCGACAGACGTCGCGGAAGAGCTCCACGCGGCGCCGCAGCGCGAGCCCGCGCTCCTGCGCATAGCGGCTGATCGGCATGGCGTCGGCGACGAACTCCATCACGAACCAGGGCAAGCGCTCCCCGCCGCAGGGGAGGAATCCGGCGTGGAAGACGCGACACAGCGCCGGGTGGCTGAGACCGCCGAGGATCTCGAGCTCGCGGAGAAACCGCCTCGTGCTCTCGCGCTCGAGCCGGCCAGGCCGCTGCAGCTTCACCGCGACGGTCCGTGAGGGACGGTCCTGGATTCCCTCGTAGACCCGACCCATGCCCCCCTCCCCGACCACGCGCACCAACCGCACGCCGCCGACGACGGTGCCGAGGAACGGATCCGCGCCCTGGGGCGGGATCGCCTCCTCGACCAGCTTCCAGACGGTCTCGAGGTCGAAGCCCCCCTCGGTGGCGGCGTCGCCGGGGCGTGCCTCTCCGGGGTCGCGTGCTTCGCGGTGGACGTCGGCGTCGGGGTGGTCGTGCATGGCGTCAGGTTCCCCGACCTTCACCCATGGGCCGGCGACTCGTCGCCCAGCGCGTCGCGCAGCAGGTGCTTGACGGTCTCCCAGCGACGTTTCACCGTCCGCACCGAGCAGCCCAGATGCTCGGCAACGTCGACCTGCTCGGCCCCGAGGAACCAGGCCAACTCGAACACGGCCCGTTCCTCGGCCGGGAGGGCCGCCGCCGCCTCGTGGAACGCGCTCCAGCGGTCGGCCCCCGGCTCGGCGACGTTCGGGTCGGCGGCGTAGCTGACGCGCATCACGACCTCGCTTCCCAGGACGGTCGAGTTGCTCTCGTGATTGGCGGCGTACGACTCGGGCCCGCGATGCTTGCGCGCCAGGTCGACGAGCTCCCGGCGGATCTGCAGGGTGGCGAGGTTGACGAGGTGTTCCGGGGTCTCGAGGGGGGTGGCCTCGAGGGCCCGGAGGAAACGGATGGCGGCGTTCTGGAGGACGTCGTCGGTGTCGTCCCAGCGGCGGACGGTGCGGAACGAGCGGAGCATCCGGTGGGTCACGTCCCGCATCCGCTCGACGACCACGCCGACGACCTCCCCGCGCGCGCCGCGGTCGCCGGCCTGGAGGGCCGGGAAGAGATCGCGGAGCCGGCGGAGAGTGTGGGGGGAGGCGGTTGAAGTCATGGGAAATCGGCTGTCGATTGGCCCGATAACTGTCGGATCATAGCCGTGCCTCGGGGGAATCTCTCCACGACCGGGCCCCGTGCGGCGCTGATCCTCAAATTCCCCATCACCGAATGGGGACAAACCCGGGCCTCCGAGCGCCCCTTGAGTCATCGGTGGCACCTGGGATGACAGGCTCCCGCATAGCCTTAAGACGCTCCTCCGGGACGCAAAAACGACCTTGCAATGAGCATGTCGTAACCCAAGGCACACCCCTCCGATTCGTCAGCTTCCAACAGCACACCCTGAGATCGTATGCATGGCAGCACAACCTGACGTACTGCAGAGATCGCATTCGCCACAGTCACCTCCCTGAGTAACTCATCCAAGCTCTCCAGCACTTGATGCGAAACGGCTGTGGGGTTACCACCGAACCTGACTTCGCTTCGATCCTCGTGAACACGATGCAACATCGAGTATCGCCCCGCCGCCCCGGAGATCGCTATGACCAAGGAATGGTATTTCCAGGAAGGCGACGAGCGGATCGGCCCCGTCACTGCCGCGACTCTGAAGCAACTCGCCGGGAGCGGAAGAATTCGCCCCGACACCCTGATCTGGAAGCACGGCATGGCTGGCTGGGCGCCCGCCCAATCCGTAAAGGGCTTGATCTCGGCAGAGGCGACGACTGCGGGCCGTCCGCCGCCTGAGCCGCCCCGGACACCAGTCGCGGGCGATCGGAACCCGCCAAGCGACGACTGGCATCCTCTTGACAACCTGGTCTCAGCAATTCGTCACGCGTGCCCGCCCGACCTTCCGGCAGACATCTCCCGGGTCGCGGGTACTGCAGGACTGTATGTTACCTACGCAGCGGCCTTGGTAACGCTGGCCCTCGGAGTCGTCATCGATATCCACACCAAGCAGATTGCGATGGTGTGGCTGAACCTGTTTTGCGCCTGCGCGATGATCGGTGTTCAATACGCGACCTCCAAGCTGCTGGCGGCGGGGGCACGCACCATCCAGCTGAATCCCAGCACACTTGCGTCCGCCGCAATCCCCGACTGCACGGCCGTCCTTACGTTCCTGGGCACGTTCGGTGCGTTTGCGGGGCTCATGTGGGCGGGCATCAATACCGGGCTTTTCCGTTTCGAATTTGCAGCGATGCTCGTGCTCACAGTCGGAACGTTCGTGGCGATAGCGGCTCTCCATCCCACCGGCATCACGGTGACGCAGAAAAAGGACTGCCTGGCCAGCGAAGACGCCCTAGGAATCCTTACCTTCTTCGTAAAACTGATGCTCCGCAGCTGCCCGGTCGTTTTCTGTGTTGCCGTAGTTGCCGGCACATTCGAAATGGGGCGGCTCGCGATAAATATCATCAGATCGGATGTATCCGCTTTTGATCCGGAAATCGACGGCTTCGAAGCAGGGTTCTTGATCGGGCTTTTGATCAATGCCGTTGCAATCCCTATCTACGTCTACTTTTCCGCAGTGCTCTACTACCTGACACTCGATACGGTTTCGGCAATTCTTTCGCTTCCCGCCAAGGTCGATGCCATCTCGGCGATGGGCGATAAGCCAGGGGATGGGAGAGCGTGAATGGGATCCGACCGTTGGCACGCACGCACTGTACTCCGATTGGTTGTGAAGAGCATGGTGTCGTCGCTGCATCACCAGTGCGATCGAACGTCAATCTATTTCGAGGAGCCCAACGTGCGAGTCTTCCTGTGTGTCGCCACCACCCTTTCAGTCATCGCCACGATTGGCTGCGGAGCTCCCAAGCCCACGTCGAATGGCACCAACCGTGCCGCTGCAAACAAGACCGGCTTCATGGCCAACTCCCCCGAGGAGAACGCCCGACAGGCCATGGAACAGGTCATGGCGACGCCGGAAGGGCGGGCGACAGCCACCCGACTCGCCGACAAGGACGACCAGCTCACGGCCTTCCAGCGGGTTCACGGCATCTCCGAGCGGATCGCCGAGGCCGCGATCAAGGAGTGGGTCATGACCCACGGTCGCGACTTCGACTGGAACCTCGAGGATGTCAAGGCGATCTGCCTCCGCAATCAACGCGAAGGAATCCCTCACCAGTGGCTCCCTGAAGCGGAGAAATGACGGCTCCGCACGCGTTCGACCGCTGCTGGCAAGCGACCCCCTCGGATGACTCAACCCCGACCTTCCGGGTAATCAAAATCCGGGCGCCCCGAGAACACCCCGCCCCCGCCAGCGGCGGGCCGCCGAGGCTTCTCACAGCGGTCCGCGGAGGAACGCGAGCAGGTCGCGCATCTGCTCGACCGTGACCGCCTCCTCCACCCCCTCGGGCATGAAGGAGCGGTTGGAGGTGACGAGCTCGTCGATCTCGTCCCGCGCGATCGTGCGCGACGTGCCGTCGGCGAGCTTCATCGTCACGCTCCCCCCCGCCTCCGCCGCGATCAGCCCCGCCACCACCTCGCCGCTGTCGAGCACGCAGGTCGAGGCCTGCGAGCCGGGCTGGATGTCGGCGTTCGGGTCGAGGATGTTCGCCAACAGCCGCTCGGGGGCGTGCTCGATCACCGTCGCCAGGTTCGGGCCGACGTCGTGCCCGTAGGGGCCGCGCCGATGGCAGGCGGCGCAGACGCGCAGGAAGACGTCGCGGCCCCGCGTCGGATCGCCCCGCCCCTCGAGCGCCGCGGCGTAGGCCGCCACCACCTCGCGGCGCGCCGCGGTCGCCCCGCCGGCGAGGAGCGCCCGGGCCCGCACGGCGAGCGCCTGGTCGGGATGCCCGAGCAGCCGCTCGCGCTGCGGTAGCGCCAGGCTCCCCGGCGTCACGAGGCCCCCCTCGATCCGCCCGAGCAGATCGGCCGTCCACTCCGGCCGCGACAGCCAGACGTCGACCGCCTTCGAGCGTGACACCGGCCCGAGGCCGGGCCACGCCCGGGCGAGCGTCTCCGGCACCCCGGCCGCCCCGCAGCGCGCAAGCGCGTCGAGCACGTGCGCCTGCGTCTCCGGCTCGACCCGCGGCACGAGCCATTCCGCGAGGAGCGCCAGCGATCGATCGCGGGTCTTGGCGGTGCGGGCCAGGAGGCGGGCGGCGGCCAGGCGGCGATCGGGGCTCGCATCCGCGTCGGCCGCGACGCCCTCCGCCCGCACGAGCTCGTGCTCGAGTGCCTGGAGCGTGGCCGGTGCCACCTGCATCCCCCACGGATCGGCCCCCGCCCGCTGCATGTCGGCAAGGAGCGGATCGAGCCAATCCGGGCGGATCCCCTCGGGGACGGCCAGCGCCCCCTCCAAGAGCGCCGTCACGATCGTGCCGTCGCCCCTGGCCACCGCCATCGGCAGGATCGACTCCCGGTAGACGTCGGCCACGCCAGGATCGGCCGCGGCGATGGCCCGCCAGAGCACTCCGGCGTGCGGCACGGCGGAGGTCATCACCGCCGTGCGGAGGAGCGGATCGGCGGCGTCGGCGATGGCGATCGCCGCGAGGGCGGCGCCCGCCTCGACGGTCGGCCATTCCCCGCAGGCGAGGGCCAGGGCGAGGCGCACCTTCGGATCGGGATCGCCGGCGAGGGCGACGGCCGCGCCGACGGCCTCCCCGTCGCGGCGCCGCGCCGCCAGCCCCACGGCCACCTCGCGCACGCGCGGATGCCGATCGCCGAGGGCGGCGACGAGGAGCGGCGTGCCCAGGGAGCCGAGGGCGTCGAGCGTGGCGAGCGCCTGCACGCGGGCCGCCGGGATCGGCGCCGCGCGCGCGAGGATCTCGAGCGGTCCGACCGCGGCGCGGCGCCCCGCGTCGTCGAGGTCGCGCAGGATCCGTCTGGCGGCGTGGTCGCGCTGCCAGGCGTTGTCGGAGTGCAAGAGGGCCACGACCTCGCCCGGCGACCGTGCCGCGGCGACGGCCGCCGGGAAGCGGGCGGGGGGCGCGTCGGCCCGGACCACCCGCCAGATGCGGCCGCGGTCGTCGCCG
>CAISKG010000002.1 GCA_903885855.1 uncultured Planctomycetaceae bacterium | reverse complement strand
GCCGCCGTCGCCGCCGCACGGCGCGGGCTCGAGCGGCGGGTGCCCCGCGCCTCGGCCCGGACGCAGGTCTCGCGGTAGCCGCCCCGCGGAGCCACGCCCCCCGAGGCCGGGGGCGGGCCGCCCCCCCTTCCACCCGGAGGCCCACCTCCTTGAAAGCCCCTTCCCAGCGGGCTAGGCTTCGTGACGAAATCGGCCGTTTGCACCGCAGGCATCTTCTTCTGGCTGCGGGGCGCGGACGCGAAGCCCGGGACGAGGGAACGGTTCGGCGAGGGTTTCCTGCCGCGGTGGTCGGACATGGCGGTGTCCGACGGCCGGGGTCGCCGTGCCCATCCTCAGCCAGGGCTGCGCCCGTCCGCGCGCGGCCGCCTTCCGCCGTGGCCCTGCCGCCGTCCGCCCTTCGGGTGCGGTGCGCCGGTCGGGCCGGGCGCCGTCTCCCTCCCTCCGTCCTTCCCCACCGCGGCCCATCCGCCCGAGCGAGCCTCCGCCAGCCCGGGCCGGCCCTCCCCACTTGAAGTAAGGAAGCCCCCATGAGCTCCGCCCGCTCCAGCGCCATCGCCGCCGTCAACGCCTACAAGTCGGCCGGTCAGGCCTGGAACTTCCGCGAGACCCCCTCGAGCGAGATCTTCGGGGCCAACGTGTTCGGCGATCGCGTGATGAAGGACCGCCTCCCCAAGAGCGTCTACAAGGCGCTCCAGGCGACCATCAAGCAGGGCAAGCCGATCGATCCCACGATCGCCGACGCGGTGGCGCTGGCGATGAAGGACTGGGCGATCGAGAAGGGGGCGACGCACTACGCCCACGTCTTCTATCCCCTCACCGGCCTCACCGCCGAGAAGCACGACAGCTTCCTCTCCCCCTCCGGCGACGGCGAGGCGATCTTCGAGTTCTCCGGCAAGGAACTGATCCAGGGCGAGCCCGACGCCTCGAGCTTCCCGTCGGGCGGCCTCCGCGCCACCTTCGAGGCCCGTGGCTACACCGCCTGGGATCCGACGAGTCCCGCCTACATCCTCGACAACCCCAACGGCACCACCCTCTGCATCCCCACCGCGTTCTGCTCCTGGACCGGCGAGGCCCTCGACAAGAAGACGCCGCTGCTGCGCTCGATGCAGGCCCTCGACAAGCAGGCCCGCCGCGTGCTCGCGCTCTTCGGCCACAAGGACGTCGGGCAGGTGACGGCGTCGGCCGGGCCGGAGCAGGAATACTTCCTCATCGACCGCAACTTCTTCTTCGCCCGCCCCGACCTGGGGATGGCCGGGCGGACGCTGTTCGGTGCCAAGCCCCCGAAGGGGCAGGAATTCGAGGATCAGTACTTCGGTGCGATCCCGGAGCGCGTGCTGGCGTTCATGCTCGACGTGGAGCGCGAGCTCTACAAGCTCGGCGTGCCGGTCAAGACGCGCCACAACGAGGTGGCCCCGGCCCAGTACGAGATCGCCCCGGTCTACGAGAACGCCAACACCGCCACCGACCACCAGCAGGCGATCATGCAGACGCTGCAGCGGGTGGCGCACAAGTACGGCATGGTGTGCCTGCTGCACGAGAAGCCGTTCGCCGGCATCAACGGCTCGGGCAAGCACGTCAACTGGTCGATGGGCTGCAAGCTCGGCAACCTCCTCGAGCCGGGCGAGACGCCGCACGCCAACATGCAGTTCCTCGTCTTCTGTGCGGCGGTGATCCGCGCGGTGCACCTCCACGGCGACATCCTCCGGGCGGTCGTGGCCCACAGCGGCAACGACCACCGCCTCGGGGCCAACGAGGCTCCCCCCGCGATCATCTCCATCTTCCTCGGGGAGCAGCTCAACGACGTCTTCGAGCAGATCGAGCGCGGCAAGGCGACGACGTCGAAGTCGACGGGCACCCTGAGCGTGGGGGTGCACACCCTCCCCCAGCTCCCCAAGCACGCCGGCGACCGCAACCGCACCAGCCCCTTCGCCTTCACGGGCAACAAGTTCGAGTTCCGGGCGGTCGGGTCGAGCCAGTCGATCGCGGGGCCGCTCGTGGCCCTCAACACGATCGTGGCCGAGAGCCTCGACCACATCGCCACGGAACTGGAGAAGGCCACCGGTGGCGACACGGCCAAGCTCCCGCAGGCCGTGGAGAAGCTCCTCCAGAAGCTCGTGTCCGATCACAAGGCGGTGATCTTCAACGGCAACGGCTATTCCCAGGAGTGGCACGACGAGGCCCAGAAGCGCG
>CAISKG010000001.1 GCA_903885855.1 uncultured Planctomycetaceae bacterium | reverse complement strand
GGCGGCCGGGGGCGGCACGGCGCCGGAGTCGGCCGCCGCGGGCGCGCCGTCGCGAGCCGCCCCGCCACGGTCGCCGGAGCCGATCCGCGCCGTGACCTCGATCTCGATCTTCATGCGCGGGTCGGCCAGGCCCGCCGAGATCATCATCGCCGCCGGGCGGATCGCGCCGAAGTGCTTCCGCAGCACCGGCCAGCAGGCCGGGAAGTCGTTCCCGTCGGGGAGCACGTACGTCACCCGGACGACGTCGGCGAGCGTCGCCCCCGCCTCGCCGAGCGCGGCGGCGATGGTGCGCAGGCACTGCTCCGTCTGGTCGGCGATCCCCTCCGGGATGGTCATCGTCCGGTAGTCGAAGCCGGTGGTGCCGGAGACGAACACCCACTCACCGTCGACGACCGCGCGCGAGTAGCCGATGTCGGCCTCGAAGGTGGATCCCGAGCTGATCAAGCGGCGTGCCATGGATCTCTCCCTGACGTGCGATGTGCCCTCGTGGATGCCGTTCTCCATCCCATGAGCATACGGCCCACCGTGGCCGGCCGGGGGGCGGGCGTCCGACGAGCCCGTGGAGGCGGCGGCGCACGTCGCGATCGCGGGGCGCGCGGATCGAGTTCGTCGGAAGACGCCGCGATCGCGGCGATTTGCTCCTCGTGAAGCGAGGCTTCCACCTCGTGAACGAGGTCCCCTTCAACCGCTGACGCCGCCGCCCGGCGCGGCGTCTTCGACCACCGCCAGCAGCATGCCGTCGTAGCCCTTGGCCCCCACCGTCTGGAGCCCCGCGGCACGGAGGCGCGGATGGGCGGCGATGAAATCCATCATCGCGCGCACGCCGTCGACGCCCGCGTCCCCCGTGGCCGGATCGATCACCCGGCCGTCGCGGACGACGTTGTCGACCACGACGAGCGTGCCCGGCCGCGCGAGGGCCAGGGCCTGCTCCACGTAGGCCCGCGAGTTCTGCTTGTCGGCGTCGACGAACACCAGGTCGAACGGGGCCACTCCCGCGGCGCACAGCCCGGCGAGCGACTCGAGCGCCGGGCCGGTGATCACCTCGACGCGCGGGGCGAGGCCGGCACGGTCGAGGTTCTCCCGGGCGAGGCGGGCCCGCTCGGGGTCGATCTCAAGCGACACGAGCCTCCCGTCGGCCGGCAGCGCCCGGGCGAGCCAGATCGTGCTGTAGCCGGCCAGCGTGCCGATCTCGAGCATCCGCCGCGCGCCGGTGGCCCGCGCGAGCACCTCGAGGAAGCGGCCCTGCGCGGGGGCGACGGCGATCTCGGGAAGCCCGGCCTGCGCGGCCGCGGCGGCCGCCGCGGCGAGCGCGGGATCGGCCGGCGCGAGCCAGGCCTCGAGCGCGCCGTCGACTTTCGTCCAGAGATCCTGTCCCGCGTGTGCCCGTGGCGCCGGGGCGGGGGAGGGGGGCTCGGCGGGCCGTGCGGCATGGGCGTCGTGCCCCTGGGGCGGCGGTGCGTTCGTCGGCGCGGCGGCGGCGCGGTAGATGTCGGGGCGGTGGATCTCCATGAAGGCGTCCGGGCGGACCGGCGGCCGGAATCCGCAGCGGGCGTAGAGCGAGTGCGCGTCGCGGGTGGCCAGGAGGAAGCGGCGCAGCCCCTGGAGATCGGGGTGGGCGAGGACCGTCTCCACCAGCCACTGTCCCAAACCCCCGCCGCGGTGGGCTTCCTCGATCCAGACGTCGCACAGCCACGCGAACGTGGCCCGATCGGTGACCACGCGGCAGAAGCCGACTTGCTCGGTGCCGTGGAACAGCCCGAAGCAGATCGCCCCGGCGAGCGAGCGGCGCAGCGTCTCGGCCGGGATTCCCGCCGCCCAGTACGACTGCCCGAGGAATCGCCCGATCGCGGCCACGTCCAGACGCGCTGGATCGGTCGAGATCGTGTACTCCCCGCGCGACGTCTCGACGACCCCGGCACTCATCGTGAAACCCCCCCCGTGGCCGCCGCTCCCCGCCGCCCCTCCGTCGCCTCGATCTCACCGAGGTCGCCCGCGCGCAGCGCTGCGCCGAGGTCGTGGCGACCAGCCAGGATCCGGGTGTGCGGCCCGGGATCGGCGGTCCGTTCACCCGGATTCAAATCCCCTGCCACGGCAGCGGAGAGACCGACTCCGTGGCCGGTGAGGTGGACGAGCAGGCCGGCGAGGAGGCACGCCGCGGCGACCGCATCCACGAGGTAGACCCGGCGCACGTGGCTGTTCAGGTCGCGGTTCCGCGCCGCCAGGAGGAGGAACGATCCCACGCTCACCAGCCCGGCGACCAGGCCGGCCAGGTGCAGGCGGCGGTCGAAGGCGGCGGCGAGCAGAAACGCTCCGAGGAGCCCGAAGAGCACGGCACGGTGCCGCATGAGCAGGAGCAGATTCGGCTCGTCGACGGCGGTGCCGTAGAGGCTCTCGAGCCGCGCTCGTCCGCCCACGCCCACCACGGGCAGGAGATGGATCAGCGCGACGAGCACGAGCAGCGGCGGCACGATCGGGGGCATGGGGATTCGCCGGCGGGGC